>JAEMGR010000002.1 GCA_016458225.1 Myxococcaceae bacterium JPH2
CCCCGCGGCCGCGCCCGCCACGCCCTGAGGCGCACGTCATGAGTCAGGCGGTCCTCGACGCTCCCCTGCAGCCCCGCGACCGCGCCACGCGCGGGGTCGTCGCGTTCCTGCTCATCTCGCTCGCGCTGCATGGCGTGGGCTTCTGGTGGCTCGGGCACGTGGCGGACCGGCCTCGGCCCGAGGTCGTGCGCCCCGTGGAGCTGGTCATGGTGGAGGTGAACAAGCCTCCACCCCCGCCGCCCCCCGAGGAGAAGAAAGAGGAGCCCAAGCCGCCACCGCCCAAGGTGAAGCCGGTGAAGCCGCCGCCCGTGAAGGTGGCCGAGGCCCCCAAGCCCCCGCCCCCGTCGCAGGCTCCGCCGCCGCCCAACGACACGCCGCCGCCACCGCAGGCCAAGCCTCCGCCGTTGGTGGTGGGCATGACGATGTCGTCCACCACCAGCGCGGGCTCGTTCGCCGCGCCCGTGGGCAACACCGCCTACGGCAAGGTGGACGCGAAGGCGAAGAACCCCCAGGACGTGAAGGCGTACTCCGCCCCGAAGTACACGCCCATCTACCAGGTGGACTCCGAGCCCACGGTCGCCTCCGAGGTGAAGATTCCCTATCCGCCCGAGGCGCGCAGCGCGGGCATCGAGGGGACGGTGACGCTGTCCATCACCATCGACACCGAGGGCAAGGTCGTGGATGCGAAGATTGTCTCCGGCCCCGGCTACGGCCTCAACGAGGCGGCGCGCGACGCCGTCCGCCGCTTCCGCTTCAAGCCCGCCATCAAGAACGGCGAGGCCGTCTCCACCGAGATGAAGTACTCGTACACGTTCCTGCTGGACTGAGCGCGCCCCTCGCGACCGGGGCGCGGGGGCCTAGCGCTCGCGCGCCCGGCGCATGATGTCGCGCAGGGACTTCAGGTCCGCTTCCGGCATGTTCGCGATGACGGCGGGAGGCTCCGCCAGCCGCTCGAGCAGCCGCTCCCGCAGCGCCGCGCCCGCCTCCGTCAGCACCAGCATCTTCACGCGACGGTCGTGCTCGCTGCTGCGGCGCTCCACCAGCCCGCGGACCTCCATCCGGTCCACCAGCCCCGTCACGTTCGAGGCGTCACACGACAGGTAGCTCGCCAGGGTGCTCATGGCCAGCGGGCCTTCCCCCAACTGCCGCACCACGTGCGCTTGCACCGGCGAGAGGTCGAACTCCGCCGCCAGCGCCGGGAAGTTCCGCATGTGCGCGTGCATCACCTCGAAGAGCAGCGCCCACGCCTCATGCGCCAGTTCCTGCCCCGAAGCATCCACCGAAGGACCCACGCCCGAGCGGCGTCGCGCCTCCGCCGGCTTCCCCCCTCGCTCCATCTGTCCCTCACTCGTCCCGCTCATGATTTCCCTATGGTAATTCACTCGAATTACCTAAACAATTGACAACATCAACCTTTGATGGCAACTACATTCCGGAAATTCCACCATTGAACGGCCGGCTCCGCTAAATGGGGGACCGGACCACTCAGAGGGGACCTCGCAGGCGGTGCCGCCTGGAAGCGTCCTGCTGCGAGGGTCCGCCGGTTCGTGTCGTCTTCCGCCTGCTTTTCTGGTGCTCGCCAGGACGCTGGTGGCTAGAGGTTCCCCAGGATTTGTCCACCGTGACGAGTCCGGCCCGCGATCGAGCGGGCCTGTCGAGGAGGTAGGAGCGGTATGAGTTCCCTTCTGGCGCTGACCCTGTCGGCCACCCTGGCCGCGGCGCCCGTACTGACGCTGGACGAGGCCTTGGAATCGGCCCGCCAGCAGAACCTGGATTTGAAGATCGCGCAGGCCCGCCTGGACCAGGCGGAGACCGCGACGCGCAAGGCCTGGGCGGGGTATCTGCCCACGTTGACGGCCGGCGCGGCCCTCACGCGCAACTCGGACTCGGCACAGATTCCCCCGGGGCTCCTGGCCCCGGTGCCCATCACGCTCCAGCCGCTGTGGCTGCGCAGCGCCCGCGTGGAAGCGAAGCAGGCCGTCATCGCGCCGCAGCTCTTCGCGGTCATCTCGGCCTCGTACAAGGCGGTGAAGCTGGCGGAGCTGAACACGGAGACGGCGCGCCGCGAGATTCTCTTCGGCGTGGCGCAGGCGTACTACGGCGCGGCCGCGCAGCAGGAGGCCCTCAAGGCCCAGGAGCGGCTGCTGGAGCTGAACCAGGCGCGTGAGAAGGACACCCAGGCGCGCTTCGACGCCGGCACCGTGACGCGCGTGGCGCTGCTGCGCGCCCAGCTGGACCGCACCCGCGCCGAGCAGGACCTGGTGCGCGCGCGCAACGCGCTGGCCAGCCTGAAGCTGGCGCTGGGCACGCTCATCCAGCGCGAGCCGGACTTCGAACTCGCCGCCCCGCCCGAGCCGCAGGTCGCCGCCAAGCAGTCCTCCGACGCGCTGGTGAACGAGGCCCTCCAGAACCGCACCGAGGTCGCCGCCGCGGCCACGGGCGTCAGCCTCGCGCGCACCAACAAGACGGGCGTCATCCTCAGCTACCTGCCCAACCTGGGCCTGAGCGGCACCTACAACATCAGCAACGCGGCGGCCTTCACGGGCAAGAACGACTCGTGGGCCATCACCCTGGGCCTGAGCTGGACGCTGTTCGACGGCGGTCTGCGCGAGGCCAACCTCACCGAGGCCTCCGCCAAGGTCGTCGAGGCCACCCAGTCCCAGCGCCTGGCCGAGTCCCGCGTGCGCGAGGAAGTGCGCCGCTCGCAGCTCGACCTGGAGAACGCCCTGGCCAACCGCGCCAAGGCCGAGGAGTCGCTGTCCCTGGCGCGTGAGTCGTCTCGCCTGACGGACGTCAGCTTCAAGGCCGGCGTCGCCACGTACCTGGAGGTCGCGGACTCCAACACCGCGCTCACCGGCGCGGAGGTCGGCTTCGTGTCCGAGCGCCTCCAGGCCTCGCTGGCCGCGCTGCGCCTGCTCAAGGCCGTGGGCTCGTTCGAGTCCGGGACCACGCGCAAGGACGCCGCCACCCTCGACCAGCCGCAGGCGCCCGCCGCTCAGCCGCAGGCGCCCGCTGGGCAGCCCGCTCCGACGCCCGCGCCGCAGCCGTAGTCCCAGGCACGCCCGGCGCCGCCATCTGGGCGCCGGGTTCCCTGCCCGCCTGCAAGAGAGGAGCCCCGGGCTTGTAGCCGCCCCGGGGCGACCCCACCCTCGTGAGGAACTCCGCTTCCACGAGGAGGTCGTCATGGCGGATGCACAGTGGGGCAACTGCAAGGGCTGCCGGTTCTTCGCCAGCAAGAACGCGAGTCCGGAGGACCGTGAGGTCCACAACTGCAACCACCCGAAGCTGCGCCCCTTCGAGCTGGAGGTATCCGGGGCCAGTGGCTGCAACGTCTACGAGGCCCGAACCAGCCCCAAGGACGCCTACGAGGAGCCCGCTCCGTCCGTGCAGTAGGCCACGGGAGGATGGCGTGCTCCCTCACGCCCCAGAGGCCTCGCGCGCCAACGACAGCGGCGCGGCCTCTGGCTGAACCCCGTAGTAGATGCGCTCCATCAACCGGCGCTGGTGGACCAGCGGCTTGTCGAAGCGGTCCAGCCGCATGCCTTTGTGGCTGTAGGGCGTGTCCGCCACCATGGGGATGAAGCGCGCGTCATCGCGAACCTCCCACCAGGTGAGCCCCAGGGCGGCCTTGGCCGCGATCGGCAGGAATGGCCGCATCGCCCGGACGTCCGTGCGCAGGAACGAGAAGACGTGCAGGCGCGTGGTCATCGCCGTCTCCGGCACGAAGAAGATGTGCGCCTGCGTGACGAAGGGACGCGGCCGGCCCGCGGCGGTCACCCAGCGGATGGTGTACACGCTGCGCACCGGGTCGAACCGCGTCACCCAGTCATTGTGGAACGTGTCCCCCGGCGCCACGCCCAACAGCCGGATGATGGGCGCGGGCCGCTGCGGCGCGCGGTAGTGCACCTCGGTGCGGTCGTCGAAGTTGTGCGCCTCGAACTCCACCGCGTTCGTGTGCGGACCGTCCCAGCCCAGCCGCGTGTGCACGAACGGCGTGTGCTCGTCCTCGCTGAAGTTGTCGAGCGACACGTGCAGCGGCGCGCGGAACAGCGTGGAGAACGAGCCGCCGAACACGTAGTCCTCGGACTGCAGCTCCGGCAGCGCGGACAGCGGCGTGTCCTGCTGGGCCAGCCACAGATAGCCCCACCGCTCCACCACCTGGAAGCCGCGCGTGTCGCAGTGGCGCAGGTCCGGCTGGCTGGGATTGACGCCGTTGCCGTGCGAGTCGAAGCGCCAGCCGTGGTACGGGCACTCAAGCCGCCCGTCCTTCGTCACCCGCCCCCGCGACAACGGAGCGAAGCGGTGCGGACACGCGTCCAGCAGCGCCGCGGGGCGCCCGGCCGCATCGCGGAACAGCGCATAGGCCCGGCCCGCCAGCTCCACGCGAACGGGCTTGCGGCCCAGCGCGCTCGCCGGCAGCACGGGGTGGAAGTGGCGAACGACGTCGGGGGTAGGCTCCATGTCTCACGCAGTATAGCGGCGAGGCGCTCATACCCCGCCCTCTCGGATTCCTCCTGGAGCTTCGAGAAGTTGAGGCCGACATGAATTCTCTGGATTCCATGTCGGATGGCCGAACCGTCCGTCGGGGAGTCCACGCACCCTGGGCAGGTCGCGGGGGGAGCGCGCGCCGTGAATCCGCGTGGATGCGTGCGGGGGACAGGTCGCGCGGTGCATCCGGCCACGCATAGACTGCGCCCCCGTGGATGCCCCCACCCCCACCCAACGCCGACTCCGCCCGCGCGCGGTGTTGCTCCTGGTCCTCGCCCTGCTCGTGGGGCTCGGGGGGATGCTCCACGTCCGGGGGCTCATGCCCGCCGCGGTGCCCACCCTGTCGTCGCCGTTCAGCGTCCAGAGCTACTCGCGGGCGCTGACGCACGTGCGGTCGGATGGGCAGGTGGACTTCCCAGGGCTGGGGCATGACCGGGCCTCGCTGGATGGCTTCGTGGCGCAGCTCGCGTCGTGCTCGCCGCACAACCGGCCGGATGTCTTCGACACGCCCGAGGACGCGCTGGCCTACTGGCTCAACGCGTACAACGCGCTGGTGCTCCAGCAGGTGGTGGACGGCTATCCCTATCTGGAGAGCGTGCGGCAGCCCTGGCTGGGCCGCTTCTATTGGGGCCGCGCGTGGCCCGTGGGCGGCGAGCGGCTGACGCTGTGGGCCCTGGAGAACCGCATCCTCCGAGGCGAGTTCGAGGACCCGCGCATCCACTTCGCCCTCTTCCGTGGCACGCGCGGCGGGCCCCTCTTGGACGGCGCGCCATTCCAGGGCGAGTTCCTGGACGCGCAGCTCAACGACGCCAGCCGCCGCTACATGGCGGACCCTCGGCACGTGCGCCTGGAGGGCCACACGGTGCACCTCGCCGGGCTCTTCGACACGTACCGCGACGACTTCCTCGCCGCGCTGCCCGAGGGACGGCGCGGCACCGTGCTCCAGTTCGTCTGGGCCTTCCTCCCGGATGCGTGCGAGGAGCGGCCCGGCTGCGACACACGCTCGGACCTGGACCGGGCCTGTGGCACGAAGCTGGACAAGTGTCAGGTCGTCTTCGAGCCGGATGACGTGTCGCTCCCCGACGCCACCGCCCGCGCCGAGCGTCCCTGAGCGCGCGTCCGCAGCCACTTCTCCAGCCCCACCGTGGGCAGCACCACCGCGCCCACCAGCACGGACAGGCCCAGCTCCTTCGCGGACAGGCCCACGGTGCCGAACACGCGCTGCATGAAGGGCAGGTACATGAAGCCCGCTTGCAGCACGCACAGCGCGCCGATGCCCACGAAGACGAGCGGGTTGGAGAACACGCCCACCTCTCGCATCGAGCCCGTCAGCGTGCGGCACAGCAGCAGGTAGAACATCTGGAAGCAGATGACGGTGTTGACCGCGCTCGTCTGCGCCGCCGCCAGCGCCACCGCCTCGCCGTCCGCGCGCGCGTCGCGGGTGAACTCCCAGAGGAACAGGCCCACCGCGCCCACGGACATGAGCAGCGCCACCAGCCCGGTGCGCATCACCACGAAGTGGCTGAGCACCGGCGCGTTCGGGGCACGGGGCGGACGCCGCATGACGTCCCGCTCGCGCGCCTCGAAGGCCAGCGGGAGCGCCAGCGTCACCGTCGCCACCAGGTTGATCCACAAGAGCTGCGTGGGGAGCATGGCCATCAGCGGCTGGCGCACGCCGTCCACCTCGCGGATGGGGAAGAAGGCCACGCCGAACATCAGGATGAGCGCGAGCCCCAGGTTGGTGGGCAGCACGAACGCGAGCGACTTGATGAGGTTGTCGTAGACGCGCCGCCCCTCCTCCACCGCCGCGGCGATGGAGGCGAAGTTGTCGTCCGTCAGCACGATGTCCGCGGACTCGCGAGACACGGCCGTGCCGGTGATGCCCATGGCCACCCCGATGTTGGCCTGCTTCAGGGACGGCGCGTCGTTGACGCCATCGCCCGTCATCGCCACCACCTGCCCTCGGGCCTGGAGCGCGCGCACCACGCGCAGCTTGTGCTCGGGCGCCACGCGGGCGAAGACGTTCGACTCGCGCACCACCTCGGCGAGCCGCGCGTCATCCATTCCGGACAGCTCCGCGCCCGTCACGCCCCGCGTGCCTTGCGGCATCAACCCGAGCCGCGCGCCGATGGCCTCCGCCGTCGCCGGGTGGTCGCCCGTCATCATCTTCACGGTGATGCCCGCGCCGTGGCACACGCGCACCGCCTCGATGGCCTCCTCGCGCGGAGGGTCCATCATCCCCGCCAGGCCCAACAGCAGGAAGCCCTCGGCCATGTCCTCCGGGCGCAAGGTGGCCTGGGACTCGGGCACCTCCTTCCACGCCACCGCGAGCACGCGCATGCCCTCGCGCGCCAGCGCCTCCACCGCGTCCAGCACGCCCTCGGTCCCCAGTCCCTCCACCGGCGCGCAGCGGGACAGCACCACCTCGGGCGCGCCCTTGAAGAAGACGCCTCGCGCCCCGCGTCCCGTCTCGTGGAGCGTGGCCATGTACTGGTGCTCCGACTCGAAGGGGATGGTATCCACGCGGGGCTCTCTCGCGCGCAGGTCCTCCACGCGCAGGCCCACCTTCTCCGCGGCCACCACGAGCGCGCCCTCGGTGGGGTCGCCGGTCATCTCCCACAGCCCGCGATGGAGCTGGAGCGTGGACTCGTTGCAGAGCGCGCCCGCCACGAGCAGCGCGCGCACCTCGGCGGGCACGCCCACCACGGGCTGGCCCTCGCGCTGGAGCTGCCCTCGCGGCGCATAGCCCACGCCCGTGAGGGAATACCGTCCCTCCGGAGTCCACAGCGCCTGCACCGTCATCTCGTTGCGCGTGAGCGTGCCCGTCTTGTCCGAGCAGATGACCGTGGTGCTGCCCAGCGTCTCCACCGCGGGCAGCTTGCGCACCACCGCGCGGCGGGCCGCCATGCGTTGCACGCCGATGGCCAGCGCGATGGTGACGATGGCGGGAAGTCCCTCGGGGATGGCCGCGACCGCCAGGGTGATGGCCACCAGCACGGCCTCGTTGAGCGGATAGCCGCGCCCGATTCCCACGGCCATCAGCAGCACGGACACGATGACGATGGCCACCGTGATGGTGCGCCCCAGCACGGCCAACGCGCGCGTCAGCGGCGTCTGGAGGTCCGTGGCCTGCTCCAACAGAGAGGAGATGCGTCCCAGCTCGGTGGCGCCGCCCGTTGCCACCACCACCGCCGTCGTCGTCCCCGACGTGACGAGCGTGCCGCCGTGCACCAGGCTCGCGCGGTCCCCCAGCTCCGCGTCCGCGGGCACCTCGGGCACGGCCTTGCGCGCGGGGACGGACTCCCCGGTGAGCGCGGCCTCCTCCACCTGGAGGTTGCGCGAGGACAACAGCCGCATGTCCGCGGGCACCCGGTCTCCGGACGCCAGGCTCACCACGTCCCCAGGCACCAGGTCCGCGGCGGGGACCGACAGCCGCCGCCCGCCGCGCGTCACCGTGGCGTTCTCCGGCACCATGTGGCGCAGCGCCTCGATGGCCTTGCCCGCGCGGTACTCCTGCACGAAGCCGATGAAGGTGTTGAGCACCACCACCGCGGCCACCACCAACCCATCCGTCACCTTGCCCAGGAACATCGCCAGCCCGGCCGAGGCGACGAGCACCCAGATGAGCGGGTTGTTCACCTGCCGCCAGAGCAGGGCCAGCGGGCCATCCGTGCGCTCGCGCTTCAGCTCGTTGGGCCCGTGTCGCGCCAGCCGCTCGCGAGCCTCTGAATCGGAGAGGCCCGCCTCGGAGCTGTCCAACCGGGCCAGCGCCACCTCGGCGGGCAGCGCGTGCCATGCGGGCCGCGCACCGGACCGCTCGTCGAAACGGGGCGTGACTCCCATGGGCACCTTCCTCCTCGCGCAGGGAAAGGTGGTGATGCCCTCGCCTTCAGTCCGCCCGAGTGCTCGCGTGGCCCATCCACCAGTCGAAAGAGGATCGCCCTCGGAGGCGATGGTCCCCTCGACCCGAGCCCCCAGATTGAGCCCCGCCCGGGTCTACGCGTCGCAAGATAGACGGGCACACGAGCCCGCATGGAAAAGCTGCGCCGAGGCTTCGAGCATGTGCTGTGGGGCAGCCGCTTCATCATGCTGGCGGGCGTCCTGTTCAGCCTGTTGATGACGATGAGCGCCTTCTTCATGGCCACCGTGGACTCGCTCCAGCTCCCCGGCTACCTGGATGACTACGCGCGCTCGGACCTGCCCACGGATGAGCGCTCGGACCTGCGCGCCCAGCTGCTCACGCTCATCGTCAAGGCGGTGGACGGCTACATCGTCACCGCCATCCTCCTCATCTTCTCCCTGGGCCTCTACGAACTCTTCATGGGCCGGCTGGAGGTGGCGCGCGACTCACAGGTGACGCCGCAGTTGCTTCAGTCCTCCAGCCTCGAGGACCTCAAGGAGCGCATCGCCAAGCTGCTCGTGCTGGTGCTCGTCATCGAGTTCTTCCAGCGCGCCGTGCGCCTGGACGTCAACACCGCCAAGGACCTGCTCCTCATGGCGACGGGCATCCTGCTCATCGGCGCGACGCTCTGGATTGGCCGGCTCAACCTGCACGAGAAGCACTGAGGCCCAAGAGCCCCGCGCCAATGAGGCCGCTGTCGTCGCCCAGCTCGGCGTCCACGATGAGCAGCCCCTCGCGCGACACCTGCGAGGCCCAGGCTTGCACGCCCTCCACCAGGCGGCGCCGGATGCCCGGGCAGTTCATCAGCACACCGCCGCCCAGCACCAGCCGCGCCGGGTTGAGCACCGTCACCTGATTGGCCACCGCCAGCGCCAGGAACTGCGCCGCGCGGTCATGAATCTCCTGGGCCTCTTCGTCGCCGGCCTCCGCGGCCTGCTCCAGCAGCACCGGCGTGACGAGCGCGGGGTCTCCGCCCGTCAGCTTCGCGAGCATGGGAGAGCGCCCCGCCGCGAGCAGCTCCCGCGTCAGCGCGATGAGGTTGTGCCCGCCCGCGTAGGCCTCCAGGCACCCCAGCTCGCCGCAGCCGCAGCGCCGTCCGCCCGGCACGACCTTGATGTGGCCCAGCTCGCCCGCGACCCCGCCCGCGCCGCCCACCAGTCGACCATCCGCGATGATGGCGCTGCCCACGCCCGAGCCCACGAAGGCCACCAGCATGTCCTGCGAGCCGCGCCCCGCGCCGGCGTGCAGCTCGCCCCAGGCCGCGGCGGACAAGTCGTTCACGAGCTGCACGGCGCAGCCGAGCTTCGCGCCCAACATCTCGGCCAGGGGAACGTTGCGCCAGCCGAGGTTGGGCGCCACGGCGAGCACGCCGGTGTCCTTGTGGATCTGCCCCGCGGCACCCACCACCGCGCAGCCGTCCACCTTCACGCCCGCCCCCGCCCCCGCCACCGCCTCGCGGGCGACCTGGGCCAGCGTCTCCACCACCGCGGTCGGGCTGCGCTCGGCGAGCGGCCGCTTGGCCACCGAGAGCAGCGCTCCCGAGGCATCCACCACCGCGGCCCGGGCGAAGGTCCCGCCCAGGTCGATTCCCAGCGTCGGCATGGCGTGCAGTCTCCTCCTCGCGCCCCCAAGAATCCGGCGAGCGCCCGTCAGCCCTTCAGCCGCGCCACCAGCGAGGCCATGAGCGCGGCGAGCTCCTTCTGCTTCGCCTCGTCCTTCAGCGCGCCCTCGGGAGTGAAGGCCTCCATCGCGCGCGGGATGTGCACCTGCGTGGGCAGCACGTGCGCGCCCATGAAGGCCAACACCTGCCGCAGGTGCGGCTGCATGCGCGACGTGCCGAACACGCCCGGCGTGGCGCCCATCATCGCGGCCCACTTCTCCTTGAAGCGCTGCCCAGGCGCACGCGAAGCCCAGTCGATCGCGTTCTTCAGTCCGCCGGGGATGGACGAGTTGTACTCGGGGCTGGCGATGATGAAGCCCTGCGCCTTGTCCATCCGCTCCCGCAGCTCCACCGCGGAGGCGGGCAGGCCCGCGGCCTCGACGTCGCCGTCGTAGATGGGCAGGTTCAGCGCGCGGAGGTCCACCACGTCCACCTCGGCCCCCAAGGCGCGCGCCTGGGCCGCCGCCGCGTCGCGCAGCATGGAGTTGAACCCGTTGGCGCGCAGGCTGCCGCTGAGGGCCGCGATCCGCGGCGCCCCGCTCAAGCGCCCACCTCACGCTGGGCCTGGGCCACCGTGTTGTCGATGAGGGCTTGGATCTCCTTGAGCCGCGCCTCGGTGCTCGCCTCGAAGCGCAGCACGAGGATGGGCTGCGTGTTGGAGGCGCGGATGAGGCCCCAGCCGTCCGGGAACGTCACGCGCACGCCGTCCACGTCGATGATGCTGTGACCCGCGGCGCGCAGAATCTCCGTGGCGCGCTTCACCATCGCGAACTTCTTCTCCTCCTTCGTGTCGAAGCGCAGCTCGGGGCTGGCGTACGTCTTCGGCACGTCCGCGAGCAGCTCGGACAGCTTCTGCTTCTCGTGGGTGAGGATCTCCAGCAGGCGCGCGGACGAGTACACCGCGTCGTCGAAGCCGAAGTAGCGGTGCTTGAAGAAGATGTGGCCGCTCATCTCGCCGGCCAGCTCCGCGTGCTCCTCCTTCATCTTCGCCTTGATGAGCGAGTGGCCCGCCTTCCACATCACCGGCTTGCCGCCGCGCTTCGCGATGTCGTCGTACAGCGTGTAGCTGCACTTCACCTCGCCCACGATGGCCGCGCCCGGGGCCTCCTTCAGCACGTAGCGGCTGAAGAGGACCATGAGCTGATCGCCCCAGAGGATGTTGCCCTGGTCGTCGATGACGCCGATGCGGTCGCTGTCGCCGTCATAGGCGATGCCCACCTCGGCCTTCTCGCGCTTCACCGCCGCGATGAGGTCCTGGAGGTTCTCCACCACCGTGGGGTCCGGGTGGTGGTTGGGGAAGGTGGCGTCCATCTCGCAGAACAGGGGCACCACGTCGAAGCCCATGCTCTGGAACAGCGGCACCGCGATGGCGCCGCCCGTGCCGTTGCCGGCGTCGATGACGATGCGCATGCCCTTGCGCCCCACCTTCACCGTCTGCCGGACGAAGTGGTTGTAGGGCGTGATGATGTCGAAGGACTCCACCGTGCCGGGCTTGGCCGAGGTGGCGAAGTCGCGCGCCTCGATGAGCCGGCGCAGCTCTTGAATCTCCGGGCCGTGGAAGGTCGTCTTGCCCGCGCCAATCTTGAAGCCGTTGTACTCGGGCGGGTTGTGGCTGCCGGTAATCATCGCCAGCCCGTCCACGGGCAGCGTGTTGGCCGCGAAGTACGTCAGCGGCGTGGGCACCACGCCCACGTCGAGCACGTTCAACCCGGTGGACGTCAGGCCCCGCGCCAGCGCGTCGCGGAAGCGCGTGGAGGACTCGCGGCAGTCGCGCCCCACCACGATGGAGGTCCCGCCCTTGCGGCGGATGATGGTGCCCAGGCCCTTACCCAGCAGCTCCACCACCTCGATGGTGAGGTCCTTGTCCACCAGACCCCGGATGTCGTACTCGCGAAAGATATGGGTGTTCATGAAGGTGTCCCCGCGCCTCCTCACGGCCGGAGGGCGTAGCAGAGGGCGGCGGACAATACACGAGCCCTGCGCCCGGCGTGCACGCACCTGAGGGGTCAGGCTGACTGCTGGACGCCCGGGCCGCCCAGGAGGGCCCGGGTGCGCTCGGACGCCTCCCCCCACGGCGGACAGACGCCGCGCGTCAGCGGGCCGCGCTCGCCACGCGCACGGGCTGCGCGGCTGACAGCTTGCGAACAGAAGGCCGCGCCTGGGTCCGCCGGCGCAGGGCCTCGTAGTGCCGCAGCCACGGCAGGTTGAGCGGGTCCACGGCCAGCGCCTGGGCGTAGTGGGCCAAGGCGGCCCTGGGCGACCGCCCCGACTCCAGCGCGTGGCCCTGCGCGAAGAGGGCCTGGGCCTGGGCGCTGGCCTCCGGGCGGGCGGCGAGGAAGGCGCGCCGCAGCGGCTCCACCTGCGCCTCCGTCAGCCCCGCCGCGAGGCACTGGCTGATGCCTTCCAGGTTGCCCCGGAGCGCATCGAAGCCCGCGCGCGACTGGGGCTCCCCCAGCGTCCGGCGAGCGGCCTCCACCCGGGCGCGAAGGGACTCCAGCGCCAGGCGCTGACGCGTGGGCAGGGGCCGGTCCTGGAAGGAACCCAGCCGGCTCAGCGCGGAGTCCCCCCGTCGGCGAATCTCCGCGAAGTCCGCGTTGGGCGCGGCCCCCAGCAGGCGATACGGGTTGCGCGCCACGGCGCTCGCGCGCGCCAGGAGCTGCTCCAGCTCCGCGTCCGGAACGGGCTCACGCGCCGCAGTGGCATCGCTCGCGAGGAGCTGACGCCAGGGCTCGCTCACGTCCACCAGGTGGACGAAGACGCCCGCGGTGACGCCCCACGTCCGAGCCTCGTCGGCGGTGACGTGCCGCACGACGTCGCACTCGCACGTCAGCGCCCGGCCTCCCGAGGACAGCTCCACGGAGAGCCGCGCGGCCAAGGGCGGCAGCTCCCCCGGACACGCCACGAAGAAGCCGCCGGGCGCCACATCGCTGACGGACACGGCCTGGAAGCCCACGCCGGGGAGCGCCATCCGCACGCACAAGTCCGCGGGCGTCGCCGTGCCCGGCGCGGTGGCCTCCATGAGCACCACGGGCGACGTGCCCGCCTCGTCCGCGACCACCACCACCGACCCGCGCGACGGCACCGGCAACAGCACGGAGGAGGCGCTGAAGGCGGCGGCCTCGCGTCGCAGGGTCTCGGCGTCCCGAGCCCCGTCCACGACGAAGGGGCGCAGCGGGCCGGTGGTGGCGATCGCGGGCCGCAGGCAGCCCTCGAGCGCGTCCCGGAAGGCACGTGCATCCGAGAAACGGTCCTCGGGGCGCTGGGCCAGGGCGCGCAGCAGCACGTGGGAGAAGCCCACCGGGACACGGGCGTTGAAGACATGGGGCGCGGTCGGAGGCGCGTCGCCCACGCGGCCGAAGCCGAAGGGCAGTCGGCCACACGCGAGCAGGTAGCCCGCCACGCCCAGCGCATAGAGGTCCGCGCGCCCGTCCGCGGACGCGCCCGTCCACTGCTCAGGGGCGAGGAACGCGGGCGAGCCCGCCACCATGCCCGCGCGCCGCTCCGCCTCGGTGAGGCTCGCGTTGAGCACCGCGCTCGCGCCGAAGTCGAGCAGCTTCACGCAGCGCGCTCCCCGCGCGTCGCGGGTGAGCACCAGGTTGTCCAGCGTGAGGCCCCGGTGCACCACGCCGCTCGCGTGCGCGGCCTCGAGCCCCGCCAGCGACTGCCGGAGCACGTCCATCACCTCGGGCATTGTCAGCGGCAGGGCGCGACGGGACAGCGGCTCCCCCTCCACCAGCTCCATCAACACCGAGGGCAATCCCCCCGGGCCCGGCCGCACGTCCATCACGCGCGCGATGTTCGGGTGCCGCAGCTTCCGCGTGGCGAGCGCCTCCGTGACGAAGCGCGAGCGCACGACGGGCTGATCCGCCAGATGCGGATGCAGCACCTTCACCGCGAAGCAGTGGCCCGTGGGCGCGTGCTCCGCCACGTACACCACGCCCAGGGACCCCGCGCCCAACCACCGCCGCAAGAGCAGCGGCCCATGTCGCTTGCCCTCGAGCGAATCCCTTCGTCCCCGGGGAGCCCCGGACTCACACGGCTCGCTCTCCGGATGCTTCTGCGCGCAAAGCTGGCAGCCCATCGCAGTCCTCCCACGAACCGCCCGTCGCGGACGGAATCGCGGTCCGGGGCTGCAACCTCCGTGCAGCGCGCGCGTGCATCACCCGACAGCCCAAGCATCCGAAGGACCAAGGCCCCCCTTGGGAGCGCCCCCGCCTGCTCGGTAAAAGCTTCCAATCACCCCGGAAAAAACTGCTCTCACTGTCATTCTCTCGCACACCGAGAAGCCGGTTGACACTGCGATTCCCGTCATTTCCCGGACGCTTCGAACGTCAGCCTCGCTTGGGATTCTGTCCCGCCCACGGAGGTGCCTCATGGTTGTTTCTCTCGCGGGTCTCGGAGCTCCTCGCGCCACGCGACCCTTCCTTTTCACCCTCGCCGCGCTCACCACGAGCGCGCTGCTGTCCGGCTGCGCCAGCACCTGGACGGCCTCCGGCGAGGCCGTTCCCGCGCCGTCCATCCGCTACCGCTCGGCGTCCCCGCCGTCGTTCCAGCGCGGCCGTCACCTGCCGCCGGTGGGCTCGGAGCCGGAGCCCTCGGCTGAGTCTCCGCGCGCGACCGTCAGCGCGGCGTCCGCGGGCGCCGCCATCGCGGAGGCGCCCGCGCGCGAGGAGGCGGACCTCTTCGAGGCGGTGCTCCTGCGCGCGGGCTTCGACGCCACCTCGGAGCTGCCTCCACGCGCGCAGGCCCTGTCGTCGGGTGACGCGGCGGCGCTGTACGGCGCGCTGCTGGGCAAGCCCGTCACGCTGGGGACGTTCGCTCCCCGGCGCGCCGTGGCGCACCTGCTGCGCGAGGTCTTCGAGGAGGGACGGGACGTGTCCCGCACGGAGCTGCTCGCGCGGGTGCGCCGCTACGAGAAGCTCACGGTCCTGCGTCCGGATGGAAATCTGGCGTGGGTGCTCACGGGCGTGGCCGTGCAGCGCGTGGGCGAGGTGCAGTGGACGGCGGGCGCCTTGCGCGCCTACCAGTTCGAGGTGGGCCCGTTCTACTCGACGGAGAGCGGCGCGTTCCGCCGCGTGGACGCGAACCTTCGGCAGGGCTGGGACGCGGCCGCGCTCGCGGAGGTGTACGGCGCCGGCGCGAGCACTCCAGCGCCCGAGCAGGATGGTCCGGTAGAGCCCTTCGTGGAGCGCGCGCTCGCGCTGGAGGCCGCGTTCGCGCGCCCGGGTGACAGCCTCGCCGCGCTCCAGCGCCTGCCGCAGGGGCTGGCGGATCTCCTGGAGTCCTCGCCCACCTTCCTCGCGCGCTTCCGGCTCATGACTCGCGCGGAGCAGGCCCGAGCGGTGCGCCAGCTCGCCACCCAGGTGCTCGCCACCTGCGGCGGTGCCTCGGGCGTGGACTGCCTGCCGGCGGCGCCGCGGCCTTCGTGGGAGGCGCGGCGCATCCCCGGCATGAAGCTCAGCGACGCGGGCGCCCTCGTCCTGGAGCGCCTGGACGCCGCGTCCAGCACGGCGTCCGTGCTCCCGCCCGTCGCGCCGTGACTCCGGCGCGGCGGGCCGTGCGTCACAGGTAGCGCGTCATCTTGCGCGCCTTGAGCGCCTCCACCACCTTGCGCACGTCCTGGCTCTTGTCCTTGGGCACCACGAGGACGGCGTCTCCCGAGTCCACCACCACGACATCGGTGAGGCCCACCACCGCGAGCGGGCGCTTGTCCGCGAGCACCACGCAGCCCTGGCAGTCCACCACCACCGCCGAGGCGCCGGAGATGACGTTGCCCTTCTCATCCGCGGGCCGCACCTCGGGGATGGCCGCGAACGAGCCCACGTCCGACCAGCCGAAGTCCCCGGGCAGCACGGCGATGTTGGAGGCCTTCTCCATCACCCCGTAGTCGATGGAGATGGAGGGCAGCTTCGGGAACACGCGCTTGAGCACCGCGCCGAAGGTCCGCTTGCCCACCGCCTTCGCCAGCGCGTCCAGCCCCTTCTGCATCTGGGGCATGTGCTTGGCGAAGGCCTCCAGGATGACGTCCGCGCGGAAGACGAAGATGCCGCCGTTCCACGCGTACTCGCCGGAGGACACGTACGCGCGCGCGGTCTCCAGGTCCGGCTTCTCCTTGAACGCCTTCACGGCGCGGCCCCCGCCCTCCAGGGGCGCGCCCACCTGGATGTAGCCGTAGCCCGTCTCGGGATGGCGCGGGGTGATGCCCAGCGTGACGATGTGGCCGGCCTCCGCGATGCGCGCCGCGTCCGACAGCGTGCGCTGGAAGCCCGCCACGTCCGCCACGTGGTGATCCGACGGCAGCACCACCAGGACGCCCTTCGGGTCCCTCGCGGCCACCTGGAGCGCGGCCAGCGCGATGGCCGGCGCCGTGTTGCGCGCCACCGGCTCCACCAGGAGGTTCTGCTTGGGCAGGCCCTTCACCAACTTCGCCGCGTTCTTCGCGTGCAGCGGGCCGCAGACGATGAAGGTGTTCTTCACCGGGGCCAACCCCTTGAGGCGTGCGGCCGTGTCGGTGATGAGGGGCTGCTTGGAGGCCAGCGGCAGGAACTGCTTGGGGCGCGCCTGACGGGACAGGGGCCAGAAGCGGGTGCCGGAGCCACCAGCCATGATGACGGGATAGAGGGCCATGCGGGAATCGGACTCCTGAGGGCGCCGGAGACCAATCCGCCCGGCGCGGGATGGCGGCGCACCATAGCGCTTCGCGCCGCCCACGGAAGGGGGCCTGCCCGCCTGCCGAGCCAGCGGCGGAACGCTTCAGTGTGGGCAGAGTTTTGACCGCTCCCCAAAAAGCCAGTCTCATGCCGCCCGTTGGACCTCAAGCCCACATCCACCGGGTGGACGCTCGCCCTCACCGTGCTGCTCGCGTTGGGGTTGTCGCTCGCGCCACTGCCGGTCCAGTTCCGCCCCATTCCCAGCCTCCGTCAGGACGAAGGCGCGCTGGGGCCCAAGCTGGTGGCGCTCGTGCTGCCCGCGTCCCTGCGCGGGCAGAAGGCACGGCCGCCTCCGGACGCGCTCGCGCCAGACTCGGCGCCCGCGGCCCATCCGGAGTCCGAGTCCTCGGCCGTGGCGGAGAACGCCGCGCTGGAGGGCCCCGACGCGGGGGTGGCCCCAGCGGCCGTGCCCGGCATCGGACTGGAGGACCTGAGCGCCCCCACCCTGGCGAACGCGCTGGAGCTGGAGGCCCTGCGCGAGCGCATGGGCGCCCGGCACGTGGACATCGAACTCAACTGCCGCAAGGCCCGCGAGGACGGCACCTGCGAGGAGGACGGGCTCGCGCCCTTCACCCGAGCGCTGGGTGAGCTGCGCGCCGACACGCGCCGCACGCCGGTGCGCGTGGTGCACCTGGGCGACTCGCTGGTGGCCTCGGACTACATCACGGACGTGGTGCGCGAGCGGCTCCAGGAGCGCTTCGGCTCGGGCGGACGGGGCTTCCTCTACATCCACCGGCTGGCCCAGGCGGGCCGCGCCACGCGCGCGGGCACCGCCAGCACCGAGGGCTGGAAGATGGAGCGGCTGGTGGACACCAACTGGCCCAAGGACCGCGTGGGCTGGACGGGCGTGGCCTTCTCCACCAGCGGCCCGGCGCAGGGCACGCGCTACGCGCTGGATGGCTCGCGCGTGGCGGAGCTGTACTTCCTCACCCAGCCGGCCAACGGCGCCGTGCAGTTCGCCGTGGACGGCAAGCCCGCGCAGCGCATCCAGACGCGCGCCATCGCCTCCAAGCCCGAGGCCGCCTTCGCGCGTCTCACCCTGCCCGAGGGCGCCAAGACGCTCTCGCTCCAGGCGTCCGGCAAGACGGAGCTGCACGGCGTGACGCTGGAGACGGGCACACCGGGCATCGTCTACGACACGGTGGGCCTGTTGGGCGGCATGGCGGAGGTGTACCTGCGCGCGCAGCCCGCGGCCTTCCGCGCGCAGCTGCGGCACCGCAAGCCCTCGCTGGTGGTGTTGATGGTGGGCGGCAACGAGGCGTTCTTCCTCTCGCGCGAGCGCACCACGCTGGACGAGGTGCGCACGCAGATGAAGGCGCTGGTGGCGCGCGTGCGGGAAGCCACGCCCGAGGCCGCGTGCCTCGTGCTCTCGCCCATCGACGCGGGCGTACGCACCATGAGCGGTGAGCTGGTGACGCGCCGCCACTCCGCCGAGGTGGGGCAGATCTTCCGCGAGGTCGCGCGCGACGGTGGCTGCGCCTTCTACGACACGCTCGCGGCCATGGGCGGCGAGGGCAGCGCGCTGCGGTGGCTGGAGGCCGGTCTCCTCCTCGAAGACCTCGTGCACCCGCGCGTGCGCGGCTCGAACCTGCTTGGCCACCTGCTGGACCTGGCCCTGCAGCGCGCCTTCGCTCGCAGCCACGCGCCGCTCGTGAACGTGGAGGATGATCCGGGGCTCCAGAACGCGGACCCCGCGCTCGCGGGAACGTTCGCGAAGCTGCACCGTCGCGAGTCCGGCGAGCCCTTGCGCGTGGGCATCGCGCAGCTCGGCGCCTCGCACACGGCCGCGCACATCTTCACGGACGCGGTGCGCGAGGCGCTGGCGAAGCGCTTCGGCGACGCGGGCCGCGGCTTCATCTCCGCGGGCAAGGCCTCGCCTCGGCTGGACGCCGCGCACGTGGTCCGCGCCATGACGGGCCCCTGGACGGTGGAGGACGCGAAGGAGTCGCCTCCGGGCGGCATCTGGGGCTTGAGCGGCACGCGCGCGGTGGGTGCTCCCGGCGCATCGCTGTCCATCCAGTTCTGCAAGGACTGCGCGGCGGGAGACGCCACGGCCGGACGGCTCGACCTGTACGCGGTGGATCAACCCGGCGCGAGCGCGCTCGATGTCACGGTGGACGGCGAGCCCGTCCCCGCCGAGGCACCGCCGCCCGAGCCGCTCACCGCGCCCACGGTGCGCATCCGCTCGTTCCCGGTCACCGGCTTGGGGCACACGGTGCGCGTGTCCGTGCGCGAAGGCGGAGGCTCGGCCACGGTGCTGGGCGCCGCGCTGGAGTACGAGCGCCCCGGCATCGTCTACGACGCGATGGGCCTGCCGGGCGCCACGGCCTTCACCGCGAAGGCCATGGACGCCACCGCGCTGGACACGCAGCTCTCCGCGCGCCGGCCGGACCTGCTCGTGTACTGGTACGGCACCAACGAGGCGGGAGAAGAGGGCCTCGACGCGACCGCGCTGCACCAGGACTACGCCGCGCTCGTGTCGCGCATGCGCCGGGCCACCGGCGCCGAGTGCCTCATCATCGGCCCCACGGACCGACTGCGGCAGGACGCCACGGGCCGCTGGCTGGAGGCGCCGTCGCTGTCCAAGGTGCTGGCCACGCTGCCCCAGGTGGCCAAGGACGCGGGCTGCGCCTACTGGTCCGCGCGCGCGGCCATGGGCGGTGAGCGCGCCATGCAGCGCTGGCAGCGACAGGAGCCACCGCTGGGGCTCTCGGACGGCGTGCACCTCACGCAGCCGGGCTATGAGCGGCTGGCCGCCGCGTTCGTGAAGGACCTGATGCACGCGTACGACGCGACGAACAAGAAGGCCGAGCCCACGGCCCGCGCGGGAGGGCCCTGACCGTGCTGTCCCACAGCCTCCAGTACCTCGCGTTCGTCATCGTCGTCTTCGCCGCCTACTGGGCGGTGCACCGCCACTACGCCGCGCGGATGTTCGTGCTGCTCGCAGCGAGCGTGTACTTCTACGCGGTCTTCACGCCCTTCCCGCTGCTCATCTTCCTGGCCGGCGTGACGGTGGACCACCTGCTCGTGAAGGGCATGGCGCGCACCGACTCGCCGGGCACGCGCAAGCTGCTCGTCGTCCTGTCCATCGTCTCCAACCTGGGCCTGCTCGCGGGCTTCAAGTACCTGGAGCTGCTGCGCAAGACGGCGGTGTCGCTGCTCGCGCCGTGGCACATCGACGTGCGCGCCGAGCCCTTCCACCTGCTGCTGCCGGTGGGCCTGTCCTTCTACGTCTTCCAGGCCATCAGCTACACGGTGGACGTGTACCGAGGGAAGGCGAGCGCGGAGCACTCGTTCTTCGAGCACCTGCTGTACATGCTCTTCTTCCCCCGCGTGGTGAGCGGGCCCATCGTCCGCGCGTCCGAGCTGATGGCGCACTTCCGCGAGGAGCCCTCGCTCGCGCCCGATGACGGTGCGCGCGCGCTGTTCCGCGTCGCGGTGGGACTGGTGAAGAAGCTCATCATCGCGGACGTGCTGGGCAGCGGCATCGTGGATCCGGTGTTCGGCAGTCCGCACGCGTACTCTTCCGCCGAGTGCGCGGTGGCCGCGGTCGCGTACACGCTGGAGCTCTACTACGACTTCTCCGGGTACTCAGACATCGCCATCGGCGTGGCGGCGCTGTTCGGGTTCCGCTTCCCGGAGAACTTCGCGCGGCCGTACCTGGCGAAGAACCTGTTCGAGTTCTGGAACCGCTGGCACATGAGCCTGTCCTCGTGGCTGCGGGACTACCTGTACATCCCGCTGGGCGGCAACCGTCGCTCGAAGCCCCGCGTGTGCTTCAACCTGATGATGGTGATGGTGCTGGGCGGCCTGTGGCACGGGGCGGACTGGCGCTTCGCCGTGTGGGGCGGCGTGCACGGCGTGGCGCTGTGCGCGGTGCGCTGCTGGTGGTGGTTCCGCGGCAAGACGGGCGAGCCGGGGCCCGTGCGCGTGGCGTTCGGCATGCTCGCGACCTTCACGCTGGTGGTGCTGACGCGCGTGGTGTTCCGCGCGCCGGACATGACGCACGCGGCGGAGTTCTACGCGCGCATGCTCGCCGGCGTACCGGGCTTGGCCAACGTGGCGCCGCTGGTGTGGGGGATGATTGCCGTGGCGGTGGCGGCCCATGCCCTGCCCCTCAAGGTCTACGACCTGTCCGCCGAGCTGTTCGTGCGCATGCCCGTGCCCGTGCGAGCCATGGCGCTCGTGCTGCTGGGCCTGGGCATCCGCCACCTCTCCACCATGGAGACGCGGCCGTACGTGTACCTGCAGTTCTGAGCGGGGGCCGGCCCGCTACGGCCGCCCGAACAGCGCCGCGACATCCGGCACGCGCGCGACCAGATGCAGCAGCTCGCGCACGATGCGCGCGGTGGCGCCCCAGATGACGTGCGAGTCGTACGTATAGAAGTACAGGTCGTGCTCCACGCCCTGCCAGATGCCGCGCTCGGTGCGCAGCAGCGCGGGGTCCATCAAGCGCGCGAGCGGCACCTCCAGGACGAGGTCCACCTCGGCGGCGCTGGGGCGGTACTGGCCGTTCCCCGGGATGACGCCCACGAACGGGCGGATGCGATACGCGGAGGTGGTGGGCGTCTCGTTGAGCATGCCGAGCACGCGCACGTCGCTCCGAGCGATGCCCAGCTCCTCCTCCGTCTCGCGCAGCGCCGTGTGCAGTGGGGTAGCGTCCTCCGCGTCCCGTCCACCTCCGGGGAACGCGTACTGGCCCGCGTGCGTGCGCAGGTTCGCGGGCCGCCGCGTGAAGAGCATGTGCGCCACGCCCTCCCGCTCGAACAGCGGCACGAGCACGGCCGCCTCGCGCAACGCCACCCCGGGCAGCTCGAAGGACCGCGCTGGACGCGTCGACAGCGTCGACTCCAGCGCATCGAACAGCGCTTGCACACCCACGGCCACGCCCTCTCTCAGTCCGTGACTTGCTTCTCGACGGGGGGCTTCAGGGGCGACTTCGCCGTGTCCACGTTCTCCACGCCCGACATCGGCTGGAGCACGCTCATCTTCAGCAGCACCAGGAGCACCACGCCCAGCACCACGCGGTACACGATGAACACCATCGTGGTGCGCGTGCGCAGGAACTTCAGCAGCCACGCGATGGCGGCCATGCCGGAGACGAACGCCACCAGCGTGCCCGTCCACAGCGCCACCGCGGAGGGGCGCTCGGTGGCCTGAAGCAGGTGCTTCAACTCGAAGAGGCCCGCGAGCCCCGTGGCCGGAATGGAGAGGAGGAACGAGTAGCGCGCCGCGTCCTCGCGCTTCAGCCCGCGCGACAGGCCGCCCGTCAGCGTGGTGCCCGAGCGCGACGAGCCGGGAATCAGCGCGAGCGCCTGCCACAACCCGACGGCGATACCGTCCGCCCACGTCATGTCCGCCACGGTGCGCCGGTGCGACGCGCGCCGCTCCACATAGAGCAGCACCAGCGCCAACAGGATGAGGCTGCACGCGATGACGTAGAGCGAGCGGAACTGCGTCTCGATGAGCTTCTTCAGCCCCAGCCCCAACAGGCCGATGGGCAGCGTGCCCACGAGCACGTACCACGCGAGGCGGGACTCCTGCGTGCCGAAGGGCTCGCGGCGCCACAGGCCGCGGAAGAACGCCGCGCCCAGCTCGACGATGTCCTTGCGGAAGTAGATGAGGACCGCGGCCACCGTGCCCAACTGGATGACGGCGGAGTACGCCGCGCCCGGGTCGGGCCAGCCGAACAGCTCCGGGGCGATGCGCAGGTGCGCGGTGGAACTGATGGGAAGGAACTCGGTGAGGCCCTGGACCAGGCCCAGGACGATGGCTTCGAGGAGGCTCATAGGGGCGCGGGCGCCAGGGATATGCCCAGGCCTGCTCGCCAGCAAGGGCGAAGCATCACCCCGGAGACGAGGTCCGGTACTCAACGCCCCGGCGAGAGGACAGGGCGGGTAGGCTCCCGGCACCCATGCCTCCCGCGCCCCTGTGTCCCTGCTCCTCCGGCCTCCGCTATCGCCAGTGCTGCGCGCCCTACCACCGGGGCGAGGCCGAGGCACCCGACGCCGAGCACCTCATGCGCAGCCGCTACAGCGCCTTCGCGCTCCGGGAGGTGGCCTATCTCTGGAAGACCCTGCACCCGGACCACCCGGACCGCGCGCGCCCGGAGGCCGAGGCACTCCGCGAGCTGCGCGCCTCCGCCGCGGCGCATCAGTACCCCGGGCTGGTGGTCATGGACCGACAGGCACCGGACGCCTCGGGCGTGGCCCGCGTGCTGTTCTTCGCGAAGGTGTTCGAGAAGGGCAAGGACCGCTCCTTCGTGGAGCGCTCCGACTTCCGCCATGACGGCACCGGGTGGCGCTACGTGTCGGGCGTGGGGAAGCTCCCGCGCGAGCTGCCCGTGCCCCCCGAATCGCTCACCCTGGCGACCTTCCCCGCGTAGCGGAAGGCCGCCGTCAGGATTTTCCCGCCGGTTCGTGAAGGAGCGAGCTGCCCGGCCGAAGAGGCCCTACACGCCCTGGTAATCGCCCTCAAAAGCGAGCACGGTTCGAGTCCGTCCTGACCTGGAAAGGTCACCCTAAAAAGGTGGCTTCTTCACTCGGGCAGCACCCTTTTCTCCCTCATTGGTCCGCGCGGACGCTCACCGTGTTGAGCGCCTTGGCAGCGCCCCAGGCCAGCTCCTGGAAGGCCGCCCGCTGACGACCGTTCCACCAGCCATTCGGGTTGTCGGGATCCTTCGGCGGCTCATCGCCAATCTCGCAGTGCGTTCCCGGCGCCACGCACGTTCCACCCGTTCCTGACGTGCCCGCGTCCACCCCGCCCGGAGCGGTCAGCTTCGCGTTCGCCGCGCCTGGCACATCCTGGAGCAGGGCCTGGGCACACGGGTCGAAGAGCACCGGCGGCGTCAGCGTCATGGACGGCCGGGGCTTGACCGTGAGGATCCGCGTGTACGTCACGAGCGGCACCCCGGAGGCGTGGACCTGCGAGGTGAACGCGTTGCGCGTCGAGCTGCCCCCGCCCACGTAGAACGTGAACGCGCGGTGGTTCGCGTCGACGCCCAGCGCGATGTACGCCCCCGTCGTGGGGCAGTACCCCATCACGACCTGGGTCGTGGACTCGAGCGGCAGCGACGGCACCTCACGCAGGCCCCGCAGGACAGGAGGGCTCGGAGCCCGGCCTGGATCCGCGCACGTGTTCTCGGGAGGGCGCGAGGTCTCGGTGCCCTCGGGCCGGTTCTCGAACAGCGCGCACCCGCTCCCCATCCATGCGCACAACACCACTCCCCACAGCAGCTTCCTCATGATGTCTCCCCTCCCGTCACGAAACCGCCAACGACAACTCAATCAAAGACAAGCACCGACCGGGCCCAGGTCGACGGCGCGCGCGCCATCCACTCCAGGCGGGTGTCACGCAGGGCGATGGCAGCAGGCTGCCCCTTCGCGATGCGACCGCGGACCGCGTCGAAGAACGGCGCCGCCTCCGCGTCCGGCACATCCACCGTCGCGGCGAGCACGGTGCGCGCACCGGCCTCGATGAACGCCGTGGGCAAGCTGAAGCGCTCGTACATCCACGGCGCCGAGCGCGCCGCGCGACACGCCCCGAGAATGACCAACGGCTGCCCATGCAGCCGCGCCGCGCGCACCTCTCCCGCCGTGAGCGCATAGCGCCCGCCCGACTCCGGGGACAGCACCAGCAGCGACGCCTCCGACAAGCTCGGGTTCACCAAGCCATGTGCGTGAATCTCAATCTCCGTCGCGTCCGCCATGGACTCCAGCACGCGACCGGGCGTCGCCTCCGCGCCGGACAGCAGCGTCACGTCCTGCGCCGAGGACCGCCAGATGCCCAAGGGAGGCAGTCCCAGCTCGGGGGGCGCATCCACGTTCGCCACCACCAACCGCCGCGAGCCACCAACCGATGTCTCGCTCACGGCGGGATGCGCGCCGTAGTAGGCCCACGCGACGTCCTCGGGCAGCAGGCCCGCGCGGCCGTGCAGCGGGGGGCGCGCCACCACCTCCACGCGCTCGCATGAGCGCAGCGCACCCACCCAAGCGGCTGGTATCAGTCCCCGCACGTCCTCGCCCAACGGCGCCGTGCGCGATGCATCGAACGCTCCGCGCAAGCTCCCATCGGGCCCGCGCATGACCACGAGCGTACGCTCCAGGTCCGCGCTCACAGCCAGCGTGCAGCGCCCTGGGAGCGCGGTGCCCAGCTCCTCGCCAAAGAGGGCCTCGGCCCGCGCGAAGTCGCCCGCGCGCCCCGCCGCGTAGAGGAGCGCCGCCTGGCTGTAGGCGCGAGCCTTGCGCGCATCCACGTTGTACTCGGGCAACTGGCGCGCCTCGTCCACCGCGCGCCGAAGGAGTGCCTCGCCCTGGGCACGGTCCTTCCCGACCAGGTAGTTCCCCTGGATGTAGCGCGCGAGCACCCGCTGCCCCGGCTGGAGCTTCCCGTCCTGGAGTCGCGCCTCCAGTCCCGCCACGAGCCGCGCGTCCTGATCCGCATCCGGACTCAGCCGAGCCAGGTCCGCCAGCGTGTCCGCGCCCACGAGCGACAGCGGCCCCGGGCAGGACAGCGCCTCACGCATGCTCGCGCGGGCGCCCTTCACGTCCAGCTCGCGCAGCAGCGCGTACGCATCATTGGCTCGCACGAACTGGCGCGTGGCGCAGTCGTCCGGTCGGCGCAGCAGCACCTCGTCCAGGTACGCCACGGCCAGCGCGGCGTTCTTCTGGAACCGCGCGAGCTGACCAAGCTGCATGAGGTAGCGCACCTCGCTCCACGAGCCATCGCCCCGGTACGCCGCCCGCGCGGACTCCACCGCCTGGATGGCCTCGGGCACGCGGTGGAACTGGCGATACAGCTCACCGAGCGCGGAGTAGATGGGGCCGCAGCGATAGCCCAGCGGTTGGACCTCGCATCGCGCCGCCGCGCCGCGCAGCACCTGCTCGGCTTGGAGCAACTGTCCCTGGTCCGCGATGGACGCCGCGCGCTCCTGCTCCGCGAGCAACACGAACCACGGGTCGCCCACCTGTCGCGCGAGCGACGCGTACTCCTCCAGGTTCGCCGCGACCTCGCCATTCGTGACGAGCGCCCCCATGAGCAGGTCTCGCTCTCCCGCGCGGCGCAGCTCCGTCAGGAACGCGGGCATTCCTCCCGGCACGGGGCGCTTGAGAGACAGCTCCCGGTAGCGCTCGGCCAGCGGCGCGCGCACGCGGAAGTCCCGCGCCTGCGCCCAGCGAAGAGCATCGCGCAGCGCCGTGCCACCAAAGCGCGCATCCAGGGCCTCCGCCATCGGCCCGAGAGTCCTCAGCCGCTCGACCGAACCGGCCGCGCGGATCGCCTCGTAGAGATACATGCGCATGAACCCGGGATGAGCGCGCAGCGCGTCCGAGGGCACCGTCGCCGTGCCCTCCACCAACGCCTTGCCCATCGCCATCGCCTGACTCCAGCCCTGTCGCTCGGACGCCAGCCGGTCGCGCAGCGCCTGGGCGCGCGCACTGGCTTCCTGCGCCCAGCCCGTCTCGCCCAGGGCCGCCACGGCCTCGAAGCTCCGAGCAGCCAGGGCCCACAGCTCCAGCTCACGCAGCACGAGCCCGCGGTTCCACAGCGCCTGCGCGTGGCGCGGCCGGGTCCGCAGCACACCGTCCAGCAGCGTGAGCGCCTGGGCCGGGTCCCGTCGGTCCAACGCGATCAACGCCCGGTCACACGCCACATCCGGCGAGTTCTCCGCCTTCTCCAGATATGGGGCCGCCAGCGCCGCCTCGCCGCGCACGAGATAGGCCACGGCCAGTCCGTGCACGTCGCCTTGCGATTCCAGCCGGGCCAGCGCTTGGAGCGGAGGCGGCGGCACCGGGGTGTTGCCCGCCCGCATCGGTCCATAGGGACGGTAGACATCCGCCGCCGCGAGGCTCACGCGCGCCTCGATGACCCGCGAGGCCGCATCCGCGCGCCACAGCGCGGGGTCCGCGGGCGCCCCATGGCCCCTCGCCGAGAACACCCACCAGAAGGTGCCCGCGCCCGCCGCGAGCACCAGGACGAGCCCCACCGACGCCCAACGCCACCCTGCCTTGCGAGCCTTGTTCGCCGACACGTCAGTCCCCTGGCCGATGCCGCAGTCCCTGCCTCCTCAACGGAGGGGCTGAGCAATCTTCCCGGAGACGCTACGAAGGTTCTCCCGTGGTGGCGATATGCGCGAGGAATCTCAGCGCGAACACGCCGCCGTCGGCCGCAGGTGGAAGCGCGCCTCGAAGCCGTTGAAGAGGTCCAGGTACTGCTCCAGGTAGCGGGTGAGCAGGAAGCGCTCGCGCACCGTCTCGCGCGCCCGCTGGCCCAGGGTGTGGCGCAGCGCGGGGTCTCTCAGCAACTGCACGATGCGCTCGGCGCACTGCTCCACCGAGTCCACCAGGAAGCCGTTATGGCCATCCTGAATCTGGTGGCGGATGCCGCCCACGTTGCCGCCGATGACGGGCGTGCCCTTCCACATGGCCTCGGTCACCGTGAGGCCAAAGCCCTCGCGCAGGGACTTCTGCACCACGACGGCCGCGCGCCGCTGGAGCGCGTTCACCAGCGCGGTGTCCTCGCGGCTGAGCAGGAGGATGCGGTCCGAGCGGTGCCGGTGCAGGTGGCCGTAGACCTCCTGACCCTCGGGGTCGTCCGCGGCCATGTTGCCCAGGAGCACCAGCGTGCAAGGCACCTGCTCACACGCGAGCCGATACGCGGCCACCACGCCCTCGGGATCCTTCCAGCGGTCGAAGCGCGACACCTGCACCACCAGGGGCAGGTCCGTGGGGATGCAGTGGTACGCGAGGCGCTCGTCGATCTCCTTCTCCGTCAGCTCGCGGTTCTTGATGGAGAACGGATCAATGGCGGGCAGGAAGAAGCGCTGGGGGATGGGGAGGTCCTGCTCGTACTCGGGGATGGTGAGCACGGCGGCGTCGTACGCATCCAGGAACGGCTTGAGATAGGCCCACAGTGTGGGGTCGGGCCGCGTCAGGTCCACGTGACAGCGCCACACCCAAGGGCCCCGCTTGCGGCTGTGCTGCACGATGGGCAGCGGCTGCGGGTCATGAATCACGACGCGGTCATGGTCCAGCCGGTTGCGCACGGCGTTCTCGTAGACGACCTCTTCGTAGATGCGGCGCTTGCGCGACGTCAGGTCGATGCACCCACCTTGCAGCGCGTTGTGCATCTTCTTCGTGATGTTGAAGAAGTCCGGCGGGCCTTGGATGACACGCCACTCGGTGACGAGCCCCACGCTGTTCATCAGCAGCGTGAGCGGAGAGAGCAGCTCCGCCACCCCGCCGCCGTAGTACGTGGAGTTGACGTGCGCCACGCGCAGGTCCTGCAGCGGGCGCGCCTTGCTCAGGATGCGCTCCACGGCCTCGGCGCCGATGTAACGCTCATAGTCAGCCACCTGGACCAGCCGATGCACGGTGGAGGTCGTCATGGGCCCATCACTGCGTTCGGAGATGGGACACCGCCACCGCGCCCTTTGGGAAACGCCGCCTCGCGCACAGATGGGCCGAGCAGGACCTGCGAGGTGTGGCCCGCAGACCACTCCATCGTGTCGCACCAGCCACGCTTCCCCCCGGAAACTGGCCGCCCACGGCTGGCGCATCCCTTGCTTCGCGAGCCGCGCCTCACGTTCTCCAATCCGGGAGTCCCTCGCATGGCGCAGCGCCCGCTTCAGCTCGTTCGATGCATCGTCCTCATTGCCCTCGCGAGCACCGCATGCGCCACCGGCCGGCCCACACCCATGCGACTCGCCACGAACCATCCCGGCTGCTTCGGGCTGATGGACCTCGAAACGGGCGAGGTGGCCTTCAACGATGCGGCTCGCTGCCGTGAGCGCCTGACACCGGCATCCACCTTCAAGGTCCCGCACGCGCTCATCGCCCTGGAGGCGGGCGTCGCCACGCCCGACGAAGTGTTTCCGTGGGACGGCGCCCACCGCTCTCTCGAGGCGTGGAACCAGGACCAGACCCTCGACACGGCCATGCGCCGCTCTGCGCTGTGGGTCTTCCAGCGTCTGGCCACCCGGCTCGGCCGCGAGCGCGAGGAGGCGTGGCTGAAGCGCTTCGACTACGGCAACCAGGACGCCTCGGGCGACATCACGAAGTTCTGGCTCAACGGCCCGCTGCGCATCTCCGCGGAGGAGCAGCTCGCCTTCATGGCGCGCATGTACCGAGGCCAGCTCCCGGTCAGCGCCCAGACCTTGAAGACAGTGCAAGGCATGCTCGTGCAGCGCGCGGACAGCGTGGCCCACGTTCGGGACGGCATTGACCTCGCGGGCCCTTGGAAGGACGGCGCGGTGCTCAGCACCAAGACTGGATCCGCGCTGAGCCCCGAAGGCAACGTGACGTGGCTGGTAGGCCACGTGGCCACGCGGCATGGCGCCTTCGTCTTCGTCAGCGAGGTCCAGACGCCCACGGGGCCCCTCCCCTCACCCCATCCCGCGCTGGCCGCCGCCATCGCGTCCCTGCGCGCCCAGGGACTGCTGTGACATCCTGGCTGCGCTCTCGTGGCACGACCTCCGGGAGATGCTGTAGCCCTCACCCATTGCCTGGGTCCCTCATGCGCTCTGGACTCTTGTTCGCCGTCCTCGTCCTGCTCGCCTCGCCCGCTGGTGCCACCCCGCCGACCTTCCTGCAGCAGGTGGAGACCTACGCGCACGACCGAGCCTTCACGGTGCAGTGGCTCAATGACTACCAGCTCGATGAAGACCCCGCGCTGGAGCACGTCGCGTGGCTCTGCCAAACGACCGCCAATGGTGGCCATGACGCCCTCTTCGTCGTCGAACAGGACCCCGGCATCTTCTGGAGCCTGCACCCGAACCTCGAGGGGTCCGAGGATCCGTGCCCGGAACCCAAGCCCGTGCCCCCGGGCCCGCCCGCCACCCAGCTCCAGCTCGTCGTGAACCTGCCCAATGACGCGGGCTCCGCGATAGGAGGCGTCGCGTTTCGTGAAGGAAAGCTCGTCACGATCTCCCGCGGGCAAACCCAGGATGTCCGCAACGCCCTCGCTCAGTGCGGCGACAGCCAGTCCTGGGCCTCACATGGCGAGAACTGGGCAGAGATGTTCTTCACGCAATCGAGCTGGTACCAATGCCTGAATCGGGACCATACAAACCTCGCATTGCCGTCGACCATTCGGGATCGCAGGGGCGGACTGATTCCGGTGCTCGCCACGCCCCCACGCACGCCCGTCCCCACGTACAACCGGCTCATCCGCGTCCCCAAGAACCAGCGTGAAGGGGAGCACCCCCATGTGCAGGTGGGCGCGCTGTTCATGGAGGCACCGGACCGCGTGCGTCTGCGCATCCACGTCACCGACGACGTGACGATCTTCGCCAGTGCCAAGATGGGGGACAAAGCGCTGCTCGGCACGGATCATCTGGAAATCTGGTGGTCGCCGATGAACCCCGCGCCCGCGACGGGAACGACGCGTCAGCTCGCCGTGGCTCGCACCGCGAACGGCGCGCCCGTGGTCCGCTGGCTCTTCCCGAAGCGCTTCACCGAGCCATTGCCTCACGTGGAGATGGACGGCGATGACTTCCTCGTCGACCTGACCACCGGGCACCTCGGGCTCGTTCCCGGACTGAAGGACAACTGGTCCCTGCCCTTCACGGTCGTGTTCTCGGACTCGGATGCCGTGGGCGCGGGGCAGCAGATCCTGATGGGCACCAGCATGCTGAAGTGGAACGACGCCACCACCTTCGGGAGGCTCATCGCCCTGAAGGGGCTCACCCGCTATCCCATCATGCCGAACGACGACGAGCCGGAGTGGAGTGACGTCCCCATCCCTGCCTTGGAGCCCATCCCGCTCACCGAGGCGGGGCTCCCCGCACCGCCCTCGCCGCCCAAGCCCTGAGCCTCATCTCGCGTGGTGCCTCGCTCACGGGTCGCTGAAAGCACAACGCGCCCGCCCCCCTTCAGGAGCGAGCGCGTGGGCTTCAGCGAAGCGAGGCGCGCGAGCCCAAGGCCCGCGCCCCTGCGTGTCTCAGACCGCCTTCAGCCGGGAGGACGCCGCGCCACCGGCCGCGTCACGCAGCGCATCCTTCTTGTCGGTGCGCTCCCAGGTGAACTCCTTGTCGGTCCGGCCAAAGTGACCGTACGCGGCGGTCTTCTGGTAGATGGGCCGCAGCAGGTCCAGGTGCTCGGTGATCTCACGCGGCTTCAGGCCGAAGACCTGACGCACGGCCTTCGCGATGCGCTCCTCCGGAACGGTGGACGTACCGAACGTCTCCACCATCACGCTGACCGGCTCCGCCACGCCGATGGCGTAGGAGACCTGCACCTCGCAGCGGCGCGCCAGGCCGGCGGCCACCACGTTCTTGGCGATGTAGCGGCCCATGTACGCGGCCGAGCGGTCCACCTTGGACGGGTCCTTGCCGCTGAACGCGCCGCCACCGTGACGGCCCATGCCGCCGTAGGTGTCGACGATGATCTTCCGACCCGTCACGCCCGAGTCGCCCATGGGACCGCCGATGACGAACCGGCCCGTCGGGTTGATGAAGAACTTCGTCTTGTTGTCGATCAGCTTCTTGGGGAGCGCCTTGATGATGACGTCCTCGCGGATGGCCTCCTGGATCTTCTTGTTGGAGACGTCATCCGAGTGCTGCGTGGAGACGACCACCGCGTCGATGCGCACCGGGCGACCGTTGCGGTACTCCACCGTCACCTGGCTCTTGCCGTCCGGACGGATCCAGTCGTGGTTCTTGCGGCGCACATCCGCCAGCCGGCGCGTCAGCGCGTGGGCGTAGTGGATGGGGGCGGGCATCAGCTCCGGCGTCTCGTCGCACGCGAAGCCAAACATCATTCCCTGGTCGCCGGCGCCCTGCTCCTTCTTGTTGTCCACGCCCCGAGCGATGTCCTGGCTCTGCCCCTCGATGGCCACCATGACGCCGCAGGTGTTGCCGTCGTAGCCCATCGAGCTGTCCGTGTAGCCGATGCGCGTGATGGTCGCGCGGACGATCTTCGGGATGTCCACGTAACAGTTCGTCGTCACCTCACCCGCGACGATGGCGAGGCCCGTCTTCACGAGCGTCTCCACGGCGACTCGGCCCTGGGGGTCCTTGGCGAGAATGGCGTCGAGCACCCCGTCGGAGATCTGGTCGGCGATCTTGTCCGGGTGGCCCTCGGTGACGGATTCAGACGTGAACAGGAAGTCGGTAGGCATGTCTTCTCGGAGCTTGCGCTTTTCTACGACTGTGCGCGGGTCGGACAGTAAACGTGCGGTCCTAGCAGAGTCAAACCCGCAAGTGGGGCGCTACATTCGGGGGCTGCGCCCTGCGAGCAGGCGAACATCTGGCGACACTACACGCGGGGTCTGACGCTGAATTTTGTCCTGCGCCAGCCGTTCCCCTGGGCTAACAGGAACCCGCCGCTATCCCGAGGAAAACGAATCGTATGAACGCACGCTTCCGCACCTTCTCCCTGTTGGCCGCCCTCACCTTCGCCTTGCCTGCGCTCGCCGCGCCGGCCGCCAACGAGGCGGTGGTCAAGCCCGTGAAGACGGTGGTGCAGTCGGTCCGCTATGAGAAGGACCTGAAGGCGCTGGAGAACTTCGGAGGCGAGCAGCAGGGCCGCTATCTGCTCGGCGAGGACTGGGACAAGGCGACCAAGGCCCAGCGCACCGAGTTCCTGCAGCTCTTCCACACCCTCTTCGCGAAGATGGCCTTCCCCAAGGTCCGCGAGAACTTCAAGAACCTGGCCTCCATCACCTACGACGCGCCCGACGTGAACGGCGCCGAGGCGAAGCTGGGCTCCACCATCTTCATCAACCACCCGCTGAAGAAGCAGGAGATGAAGCTGAAGTACACCATGGCCAAGGACGGGACGACCTGGAAGGTCGTGGACGTGGAAGTGCTCGGCGACTCCATGCTCAAGGGCATCCGGGATGATCAGGTCCGCCCGCTCATGAAGGAGGGCGGCTGGGATGCGCTCCTGGGCGCCATGCGCAAGAAGAACCAGGAGCTCGCTTCGGTGCAGGTGAAGTAATCCAGCGAGCGTCGTGCCGAGGTGACCGGGCAGCCAGGCTCCCGGTCATCATCGAGGTTCCGAGGGATGCGCGAGGCGGGTACTCTCCGCCTCTCCCCTCACACCGAGCGCCTGGCGAATGACCGTCCTCACTCCCGCCCAGAAGCCGCCGGCCCGCAGCGCGCCCTCCGAGCGCGAGGTGGATGCCTTCGCCGTTCAATACGCGCCTCGCGCGCCTGGTCACCCCGCGGTGCGCGACCTGTTCCGTCTGCTGGAGGACATTCCGGCCGAGGGCCTGGAGGCTCGGCTCGCGTGGGTGGAGCGCTGGGTGCTCTGGCTTCGCGACCGCATCCCCGCGCACGGGCTGGTGGACGCCGATGAGCCTGGGACTTCCGCGGCGAACTCGCGGCTGGCCCTGCTGGTGCGCGTGCTGGAGGGCGAGAGCGCGATGCGCGCGACCCTCACCCGGCTGGTGTCTGGCGTGTGCGCCGGCAGTCGAGGGCTGAAGCTCTTCGCGCAGGTGGGCCTGCCCGCGGGCGATGGGTTCTTCTCCGAGGTCAGCGATCGCGTCGCGCGGCGCTTGCTGCCCGCGCCGCCCGCGCCCGGTCAGTTGTCGGAGCTGCTGCTGCGCGTCTTCCCGGTGCCGGAGGACTCGAAGTGGCTGGCGGCGTTGTCCCCCCCGCTGCTCGCGCGCTTGTCCGCCTTGGTGGGCGAGCCCGTGCCGCCCGACGTGGTGCCGGGCGCCCGCGTGCGCGCGGACCTGATGGACGCGCTGCTGTTCCTCGCGGTGCAGACCGCGGCGCAGGGGCTGGCGGAGGACGTGCGGGACCGCAGCCTGGAGGTGGCCTTCCGCGCGTCGCCCTTCCTGCGGCTGCGGCTGGTCTGCGACGCGGTGCTCGCGCGCGACGGCGCGCCGGACACGCTGCGCGAGGTGACCACGAGCGTGGCGGACTGCCGTCAGGTGGTGGCCACCGTGTCCCGGCACCTGGAGGACGCGGGCGTCAGCGTGGACCTGGTGTACCGCCTGGAGCGCATCCGCCGCGGCCTGGACCGGATGGAGGCCATCGCGCGGGTGCTGGGCGCGCCCCGAGGCGAGGCCCGCTGGCGCGAGGGCTTGGCGCTCTTGTCCAACCTGCTCGGCCATGCGCACGCGGACCGCTCGGTGCGCGCGCTGGTGCGGCGCAACGTGCGCCTCCTGGCGCGGAAGATCATCGAGCGCGCCGGGCACTCGGGTGAGCACTACATCACCGGCACGCGCGCCGAGTTCCACGGCATGGTGCACTCGGCCGCGGGCGGAGGCCTGCTGACCGCGGGCACCGCGGCGATGAAGTTCTTCCTGGGCAGCCTGTCCCTGGCGCCCTTCTTCGCGGGCTTCTTCGCGGCGCTCAACTACGCCGGCAGCTTCGTGGTGATGCAGTTCCTGGGCTTCACCCTGGCCACCAAGCAGCCCTCCATGACGGCGGCCACGCTGGCCGGCGCGGTGGGCGAGAACACCGACGAACACGGCCGCCTGGAGCGCCTGGCCGAGCTGGTCCCGCGCATCACCCGCTCCCAGCTCGCGGCGGCCCTGGGCAACCTGGGCTGCGTGCTGCCCGTGGCCGTGGCCGTGGCGCTGATATTTCAGCGCGTGATGGGCCACCCCTTGCTGTCCGCGGACAAGGCCCAGCACGTGGTGGAGTCACTGCACCCCTGGCACAGCGCCGCGCTGCTCTGGGCGGCCTTCACCGGCGTGCTCTTGTGGGTGTCCAGCGTGGCCGCGGGCTGGCTGGAGAACTTCGTCGTCTATCGCCAGATTCCAGAGGCGCTCGCGCATCACCGCGTCCTGCGGGCGGTCCTGGGCGAGTCGGGCGCGCGCAAGGTGGCGGACGGGCTGATGCACCACGCGGCGGGCGTGGGCGGCAGCGTGACGCTCGGCGTGCTGCTCGCCGTGGCGCCCGGGGTGGCGGGCTTCTTCGGGGTACCGCTGGACGTACGGCACGTGACGCTGTCGTTCGGCTCCCTGGCCTTCGCGGGGTGCTCGCTGGGGCCCGAGGCCGTGCTCGAGCCGGACTTCCTCGCCGCGGTGCTGGGCATTGGCATCATCGGACTGCTCAACTTCGGCGTGTCCTTCGCCCTGGCGCTGGCCGTGGCGCTGCGCGCCCGCGACGTGCCCCTCCGGGAGGCCCTGCGGTTCGTCCGGGTGGTCATCATCCACTTCCTCCTGGACCCTCGGGCCTTCCTCCTGCCGCCCCGGGACGAGCCGGCGGCCTCGGCGGGGGCATCCGGAATCCAAGCCTCGGAGCCCGGCGGTCACTGAGGCGTGTATTCCCGGTGACAGGCCGGCGGGCCCCTCCTTCCGGGCCCGCGCCCAGGGGGCAGACAGGCACTGGGGCTTCGGCTTCCGGGCGGCGGCGTTTGCCGCTAGGGTCGCGCGGCCATGAGCAGCGCTCCTTCCTCGCATCCCCCGCCCCGACTGGCCGTCGCTTACGCCGAGCTGCTGGTCAAACGTCCCGGAACCGTGATGACCGTGCTGCTGTTGCTGCTCGGTCTGGCGCTCTGGGGCACATCCAAGCTCACCATCAACTCGAACCAGCTCGACCTCATCTCCCAGGACCTCCAGGAGGTGAAGGACGTCAAGCGCGTCATCGACATGGTGGGCGGCAGCGGCTTCTTCATGGTCGCCCTGCGCGGCGATGACGAGGTCGCGCTCAAGCGCGTCGCGGACGACCTGGCCGCGAAGATCGCCGCGGACAAGCAGAACGCGCGCTCGGTCACGTACAAGATTCCCGTCGAGTTCGTGCAGCAGAACATGGTCCTCTTCGTGAAGACCGAGGACCTGGCCGAGGGCAAGCGCCGCATCATGGCCTTCCTCAAGGATCAGATCCGCCGCAACAACCCGTTCTACATCGAGATCAAGAAGACGGAGCCGGTGAAGCTCGACCTGGCGGACCTCATCGCCAAGTACTCCAGCGTCGGCAACAAGAGCATCGCGGACGACTACTACATCTCGCCGGACCGCAAGCTGTTGCTGCTCCTCATCAAGCCGATGTGGGACACCAACCAGATTGGCCAGACGAAGACGTACGTGGAGAAGCTGCGCAAGGACCTGGCCGAGTACTCGAACACGAACCCGGCCGGCACGCAGCTCGTGGAGGACTACTACAAGATGGGCGACTCGAAGACGGTCGCCTATGGCTTCACGGGTTCCTACAAGACGGCGGTGGATGACTCGTACGCCATCGAGGAGTCGCTGGAGCCGGTGACCATCATCGCGCTCCTGGCCATCTTCGCCATCACCATCGTGTTCTTCCGCAAGTGGGCGCCCACGCTCATCGTCGTCACCGGCACGGTGGCGGGCACGCTCTACACGCTGGGCTTCACGTACCTGGTGGTGGGCGAGCTGAACATGATCACCTCCATCCTGGGCGGCATCCTGATGGGGTTCGGCATCGACTACGGCATCCACTTCATCTTCCGCACGCGCTTGGAGTTGGGCGCGGGCAAGACATACGACGTGGCCATCCGCGACGCGGTCATCAACGCGGGGCGCCCGGCGCTGGTGTCCGCGGTGGTGGTGGCCGGCTCGTTCTTCGTGCTGATGGTCAGCGAGTTCCGCGGCTTCAGCCAGTTCGGCTTCCTGGCCGGCTGCGGCACCCTGTTCCTGGGCTTCACGCTCTTCTCGTGGTGCCCGGCGCTGCTCGCGATGGCGGGCCGCCGCAACCCGGAGCTGCCCAAGAAGCTCATCGGCGTGATGGCGCCGCCGCCGGTCAACAGCAAGTCCGGCGCCGAGCTGCGCATCCCGCGCCCCGGGCTGGTGCTGGCCGTGGGCTGCGTCATCGTCGCCGTCGTGTGCGCGTGCGCCTTCCCGTGGAAGGCGGGCGAGGTGAAGGACGGGATGTCCTTCTGGGAGCGCCTGCCGCACGGCGTGGGCTTCAACTACAACACCCGCGCGCTGATGCCGGCGAACCAGCCGTCCGTGGTGCTGCAGGATGAAATCAACCTGCGCTTCAAGATCGCCAGCGATCCGCTCGCCATCTACACGAAGGACCTGGCGGAGACCGAGGCGCTGTACCAGGAGCTGACGAAGGACCCGAAGAAGCGCCCGGCCATCTCCCAGGTGATGAGCCTCTTCACCTTCGTGCCCCCGGCGGAGATCGCCCAGGCCAACGCGAAGATTCTCCAGGAGTGGCAGGACGAGCTGAAGGACATCGACGTCGCCTCGCTGCCTCCGGAGACGCAGGACAAGGCCGCGACGTTCATGAAGATGCTCCAGGCGCGCCCGTTCGACGTGAACGGCGTGCCGGAAATCTACGCCACGCAGTTCCGTCACCTGCCCAGCACGAAGGTGGAGAACCACGGCTACCTCACGTTCATCTACCCGAGCGTGGACCTGTGGGACGGCAAGCAGATGCTCCAGTTCGCGGACCAGACGCGCTCCATCAAGGCGATGGTGACGCCGGGCAAGTACACGAACGGCCCGGTGGGCGCGCCGGTGGAGAAGGAGTTCCGCGCCGCGGGTGCCACGCAGCTCTACGCCAGCCTGGCGCGCATGGTGCTCAAGGACGCGAAGCTCACGGTCATCCTCACCGCGCTGTGGATCCTCGTGATGCACTTCGCCGACTTCCGCAACGCGAAGCTGGCGCTGGCGTCCGTCATCCCGCTGACGGTGGGCCTGGGCATGATGATGGGCTTCATGGCGCTCGTGGACCTGCGCCTGAACTTCATGAACATCATCATCCTCCCCATCCTGCTGGGCTTCGGCGTGAGCCACGGCCTCTACCTGCTGCACCGCTTCCTGGAGGGCACCTCGCCCCTGGTGGCGCTGCGCAGCGTGGGCGCGGCGGTGGCCTCGTCCACGCTCACCGCGGTGGCGGGCTTCGCGGCGCTGCTGGTGGCCAGCCACCACGGCCTGCGCTCCATGGGCATGGTGGCCTGCATTGGCCTCATCACCACGCTGCTGGTGTCCTTCACGGTGCTCGCGGCGGTGATGCAGCTCATGCATGACAAGCGGCAGCGTGACGAGGCGCGCGCGAAGGACTCCGGGTCCGTCGCGGGCGGTGACGCCTCCGAGACCCGCGCGGCCTAGGCCGGCCCCGACACGGATTCGGATACGACCCGCGCGCTCGCCAACCGGGCGCGCGGGGACGCAGGGAGAGGGAAACATCATGATGATGAAGCGACTGGGGCCCGTGCTGGGCCTGCTGGTGCTGGCGGGCTGTGCCTCCACGGTGAAGAGCCAGCGGCTGCGCGACGACTACGCGCAGGTGGACCGGCTCCAGGTGAAGCGGCTGGCGGTGGTGACGCAGCCCCTGCCCGACGACAAGGCCGAGGTGGGCGAGCTGTGGAGCCTCATCGCGCGCCAGTGGGTGAACCAGAACCGCGACTTCCTCGTGAAGAGCAACGTGGCGCTGCCGGGCCAGCCCGCGGACGCGGCCTTCCGTGAGCAATGCGTCGAGGGCATCGAGGGCGTGCTGTGGCTGTCCCCGCAGGTGAAGCGCGTGGGAGACGGCGTGGAGGCGGCGGTGAAGGCGCAGCTGTTGCGCTGCCGGGATGGCCAGGAGGTATGGGCCGTCGAGTCCGCGGGGAGCTGGGGCTCGAAGGACGCGAAGTACGTGGAGCGCACCGAGCAGTACGTGCAGCAGTTCGGGCCGAGCGTGGAGCCGTACGTCGTCCCCTCGTACAAGCTCTTGGTGGCCACGCTGGAGACGTTGCCCAATCCCGAACTGACGGACGCGGACAAGGACGAGAAGATCGACCTGGGGGAGTAGCCTTCCCCTTCGTGGACACGCGCACCATCGTCTTCCGGCTGGCTCTGGCCTCCGTGCTCGGGGGCGTCCTGGGCTTCGAGCGCGAGGTGAGCGGCCAGAACGCCGGGCTGCGCACGCACATGATTGTCGCGCTCGGCTCGTGCTGCTTCACCCTGGCCAGCATCTTCACCGAGGTGAGCCTGGGTGAAGGCGTGCTGCCCCAGGGCACGCGGGCGGACATCAGCCGCATCGCCAGCCAGGTGGTGGTGGGCATCGGCTTCCTGGGCGCGGGCGTCATCCTGCGCCAGGGCGGCACGGTGACGGGGCTCACCACCGCGGCGAACCTGTGGCTCACGGCCTCGGTGGGGATGACCTCGGGCATGGGCTTCTACGCCGCGGCGGGCGGCACCGTGGGACTCGCCCTGCTGTCCCTCGTCGCGCTGCGCCCGGTGGAGCGCGCCATCCTCCGCTATCGCGTGAAACAGGGGCGCACGCCCGTGCCGCCCTTGGACGACTGATTCCACCAGCAGTGCGCCTGCCACCTGCTAGCTTCCAGCCCCTTCACGGGGTTCACGGAGCAGGAGCCAGATGCGCGGGTTGCGACTGGGGGGACTGGCGATACTCGGGTGGATGCGCGACGGCTGGCGCTGGCTGGCATTGGGAGCAGGCGCGTTCGCGCTCTCAGCCGTGGTGCGCTGGAACTGGCTGCATGCCCACTTCGGCGCGCTCGTGACGGGCGTGCTGCCGGACGACGCGTTCTACTACTTCGAGATTGCCCACCGCGTCTGGGCGGGCCAGGGCGTGACGTTCGACGGGACGGCGCCGGCCACGGGGCTGCACCTGCTGTGGCTGGGCCTCCTGCTTCCGCTCTTCGCCTTCCACCCCGCGGGCAGCACCGAGCCCGTGGTGGCCTCGCTGTGGCTGGCCACGGCGCTGATGGCCGTGGCCTCCACGCTGGTGGCGCGCATCGCGTGGAAGTGGGCGAAGCGCTGGGACCTGGCCGTGGCCGTGGGCGCGTGCCTGACGGTGAACCCCTGGGTGGTGCGCGAGACACTCAACGGCCTGGAGACAGCGCTCGCGCTGGCCTTGCTGGCCGCCAGCGTGCTGGGCCTGATTCGCTACACCGAGGCCCCCTCGCGAGCGCGCGCCGTGGCGCTGGCGGGACTGCTGGTGCTCACGCTGCTGGCGCGCTCGGATGCGCTGGTCATCCTGGCGCCCGCGTGCGCGGTGCTGCTCATGCGCCGCGCGTGGTGGCGCGACGCGGCGGTGGTGGCGGGGGGAGCGGGGGCCGGCGTTGCGGCGCTGAGCCTGCTCAACTGGGTGCGCACCGGCGCCTTCCTCCAGAGCAGCGCCACCGCCGTCCCGTGGCTCTTCCACGCCAACTGGAGCCGCGTCCATCCCGAGGCGGGCGCGGCCCAGGCACGAGCGCACGGCTGGGAAGTCTTCCTCCACGCGCTGGACTCCACCGAGGTGTTCCTGGGCGAGCCCCTCGTCCACCTCCTGTTGCTCTGCACCGCCGGGCTCGTCGCGACCGCGCTGGGCCACGCGGTGCTGCGGCGCGCGCTGTCGCTGGAGACGGCGCTGCCCGCCACGGTGCTCGTGGGGCTGGGCGCGGGCCTGCTGGCGCTGCACTTCATCCACGGCTACGTGCGGTGGCTGCCGCGCCCCTGGTACTTCGTCCCGAGCGCGCTGCTGGTGTGTCTGGCCCCCGCGGCGCTCGCGCGGCTGTGGCAGGACGGGGGCGCGGCGCGGGCCTCGCTGGCGGGGGTGCTGCTCCTGGGCGCGACGACCCTGACGATGGGCCGCGACCTGGAGCGCCTGCGCGTGCAGCGCGATGTCCCCAGCTATCCCTGGCAGGCGGAGATGCTGACCACGGGCCTCGCCATCGTTGAACGGCTGCCCGAGGGCGCCGTGGTGGGCGCGTTCAACGCGGGCATCATCGCCTACGTCACGCCGCAGACGGTGGTGAACCTGGACGGCGTGGTGAACGAGGACGCGGCACGCGCGCTGAAGCGGCACGCGCTCTGGGCCTACATGCGCGAGCGCCACCTGGAGTACCTCGCGGACTACCCCGCCATGTGGCGCCCCAGCGAGTTCATCCACTGCAGTTGGCCCTACTGGGGAGGCACGCCGCCCCTGCCCCAAGAGCTGTTCCGCGTGGACTTTCCCGGGCTGGGCTGGCCCTCGCCCAACGACGCCATCGTCGTGGCGAAGCTGCCCGAGTCCTGAAGCGCCTCACGTGTCCGAGCGCGGCGACGGCGAGCCCGTGGCGCGCTTGAAGGCGCCCGTCAGCTCATGGACGAAGCGCCGAGGCCGCCCCCAGCCCAGCCAGTGGAGGCGGCCCGCCCAGCGGCTCTTGAGGTCGCCGGGCAGCGAGGGAGGCAGGCTCGCCAGGTCCTTGCCCAGGTACACGTCGTCGCCGTCGACGGCCGTCACCTCGGACCACGGCAGGGGGTGGTCTCGACCGCACGGGGCCCCTTCCTCCAAGGTCATCCCGCGCGCGTCCACGGAGACGATGTCTCCCAGCCGCTCGCCATCCCGGTCCCGCACCGTCATGCCCGTCCGGATGTCCGCTGGCTTGGTCATGCCTCGCTCCCCCATCTCGGGAAGCTTGGCCATCCCGCGCGGTGGCGCGCAGGCGGTCCCCAAGGGCCGCCGAGGCAGCAAGGGTCCGCCTCCTCGGCGTCAGGACACCGGCTCGGACTCGGGTTCCGGCCTGGGCGCGTGGGCCGGCGAGGACAGCACCAGCTCCTCTCCGCCCGAGAACCGGCGCTCCATCTCCGCGCGGACGAAGCGCTCGATCTCCTCGGCGGTGGTCAGCTCCATGGCGCCCTCGAGCAGCTTGAGGGCCTCGGAGCGGTCCGCCCGGCGCAACAGTCGCTTCACCACCGGAATCTGCCCGGACGTCATGGACAGCTCGTCGAAGCCGAGCGCCAACAGCACCAGCGCGTAGAGCGGGTCGCCCGCCATCTCGCCGCACATGGACACGGGGATGTTGGCGGCCTTCGCCGCGCCCACGATGTCGCGCAGCATGCGAAGCACGGACAGGTGCAGCGGCCGGTAGAGGTACGCCACCTCGCGGTTCTGCCGGTCGATGGCCATCGAGTACTGGATGAGGTCGTTGGTCCCCACCGAGAAGAAGTCCGCCTCCTGCGCCAGACGGTCGGCGATGACCGCGGCGCTCGGCGTCTCCACCATGATGCCCACCGGGAAGCGCTTGCCCACGGGCACGCCCGCGCGGCCCAGCGCCGTGCGACACGCCTCCAGCTCACTGCGCGCCTCGCGCAGCTCGCTGACGCCGCAGATGAGCGGGAACATGAGCCGCAGGTTCCCATGCACGCTGGCGCGCAGCAGCGCGCGGAGCTGCACGCGGAACAGCTCGCGGTTGGCCAGGCAGTAGCGGATGGCCCGCAGGCCCATGGCCGGGTTGGGTTCCTTCTCGTGCTTCGTCTTGCCGGGGACCTTGTCGCCGCCCAGGTCCAGCGTGCGGATGGTGACGGGACGGCCGCCCATCGCCTCCAGCACCTGCTTGTAGGCGCGGTAGTGCTCCTCTTCCGTGGGCGCGGTCTTCCGGTCCAGGAACATGAACTCGGTGCGGTACAGGCCAATGCCCTCCGCGCCGTGCGCCAGGAGCGACGGGATCTCCTCCAGGAACTCCATGTTGCCGTTGAGACGGATCCGGAAGTGGTCCGTGCTCACCGCCGGCAGGTCCTTGGTGGCCAGCGCGAGCTGCTCGCTCTCGTGGTAGCGCCGCTGCTCCTCGCGGAACAGGGCGAGCTGATCCTCCGTGGGGTTCACCAGCAGCAGGCCCCGGATGCCATCCAGCGCTACCAGGTCGCCGGGAGAAATCTGCTCGCTGGCACGGCCCGCGCCCACCACGGCGGGCGTCTCGCGGGCTCGCGCGACGATGGCGGTGTGGCTCGTCTGGCCGCCCAGGTCGGTGACGAAGCCCGCCACCCGTCCGCTGCGCGCCATGAGGGACGCGTCCGCGGGGGACAGGTCATGCGCCACGACGATGGCCTCGGCGGGGACCTCCACCTCCTCGTCCACCACCTGGCCCATCAGGTTGCGGATGATGCGGTCCGCGACGTAGTCCACGTCCGAGCGGCGCTCCCGGAAGTACTCGTCCGGGATGTTGTCGAACAGGTGTTTGATCTTCCGCGCCGTGCGCCGCACCGCCCACTCGGCGTTGATGCGGTCCTCGACGATGAGCCGGTTGACCTCGTCCACGAGCATGGGGTCGTGGAGCATCAGCCGGTGCGCCTCCAGGATGAGCGCGTGGTCGCTGCCCTCCGTGCGCGTGATTTGTTCCTTCAACTCGGCGAGCTGACGGTCCGACAGGTCGATGGCCGTCTTCATCCGCATCCGCTCGGGCTCCACCTCCGCCTCGGCGAGGCGGAGCTTGGGCGTGCGGATGCGCTTGCGATCCAGGATGAAGGCGTGCCCCACCGCGATGCCGGGGGAGGCACCGATGCCCGTCAACTTCAGCGTGGGGGTGGCCTGGCTGCTCACGAATCCTTCTTCACCGGGGGTTGAACCGCATTCTCTCCTGTTATTTCGACTCTCCAAAACGATCGGCGATGAGCTTCGCCAACTCCTGGAGACACGGGTCAGCGTCGTCGCCCTTACAGGTGAGCTTCACCTGGGTGCCCTGGGCGGCCGCCAGCATCAGGACGCCCATGATGGACTTGGCGTTGGCCCGCTGCCCCTGGGCCTCGATGGTGACGTCGCTCTTGAAGCGGTTGGCCACCTTGACCATCTGCGCCGCCGCCCGGGCGTGCAGCCCCAGGGCATTGATGATCTCGTAGGTGCCTTCGGCCACGGTAGACATCGAGACTCCCACCTCTCTTCTGCTTTCTAGAGAAATGCGCCCGCCGCGCACGCGAGTCCCGCGGCGAGATAGAGCACCACGTAGTTGGGCACCCGTCGGGTGACGAGCACATAGGATGCGATGCCGAGCGCCAGGCACCCGGCCGCGAGGAAGGGCGCGTTCTCGCCTCCCGCCGCGGCGCCGAAGCTGACCGCCAGCCACGCCGCCAGTCCACCGGCACTGGCGGCGGCCACCGCGCGCAGCCGAGCGCCCTTGGTGGGCAGGTTCACCCGGGCCACCGCCTCCACCAGCCGGTCTCCCAGGAACAGCCCCAGCCAGTACAGCCGCACGCGCAGCAGCACGTGCACCAGGTTGTAGAGCACCAGGAAGAGGGCCACCGCCCACACGCCCAACAGCGGCACCAGCGTGGCGCACACCGCGCCCACCGCCGGCTTGAGCGACAGCCAGAAGAAGCCGTCTCCCAGCGCGGCCAGCGGCCCCATCAGCGCGGCCTTGAAGGCCACCACCCGGTCCGGCGACTCCTCGCCTCGGGCGATGCGCTGCTCGTGGTTCACCACGCCGCCCACGATGGCCGCCGCCACATAGGGGTGCGTGTTGAAGAAGACGAGGTGGCGGCGCACGGCCTCCTCGCGCGCGGGCCCGGCGGGATACAGCCGCTCCAGCGCGGGATAGACGGCGTAGGCCAGCCCCAGGTTCTGCATGCCCTTGGGGTTCCACGAGGCCTGGAGGAAGAGCGAGCGCAGGAACACCCGCAGCAGCACGTGCGCCGGCAGCGAGGCGTCTCGCACGGTGGCCGCGGAGGTGCTCACTGCAGCCCCTGCCGGTTGAGCAGCACCAGGACCGCCGTCACCACCGCCGCCGCGAGCCCGGCGTACAGCGGCGCGCGCTTGGCGTGGCTCCCTTGCGCCGCGATGGCCGCCGCCACGGAGGCCATGGCCGGATAGGCCCACGCCAGCCCGCGCACCAGCCGGTTGGGCAGCGCCACCATGACCGGCTCCAGGAAGAAGCCCGCCAGGGCGCACGCGGCGGTCACCGAGCCGTAGAGGAAGAAGTGCGGCCAGATGCCCCACAGGTTCTGCCGCATCGCGCGCTGGAGGTTGCCCTTCTCCGCCGAGGACAGCGCCACCCGCGCGAGCCGCGCCGAGTAGCCCTCCATCAGCCGATCCATCCGCCGCCCCACCCGCCCCAGCCCGATGAACACCAGCACCGAGAGCGACCAGATGGCGGGCGTGGAGCCCGCGCCCGTGGCCAGCGTCAACGTGGCCGCCGCGGCCGAGGTGCCCGTGGCCACCAGCGTGTCGTTGTCCGGGAGCGCGGCGCCCAGGTTGGCGGTGCCCAGGTAGAACAGCTCGAGGAGCATGCCCACCGCGAGGCCGCTCGCCACGTCGCCCAGGAGTCCGCCCATGAAGGTGGCGGCCACCAGCGGGCGCGCGAGCATGGCTTGGAGGAAGGCCTTGCGCTCGACGGCCACCACGCCGCCCCACAGCCCCGCGAGCGCGACCTGGGTCCACCCCACGCTCACGGGCTCACCCCGCCTTCGCCCAGCGCTCGGTCAGGTCCGGCAGCGCCACCGGCTTCTCCACCGGCACGGCGCGGGCCTCCACGCGCACCCCGCGCTCGGAGAGCTGCTGGAGCGTCTGAAGTTCCGCCTCCGCGAGGAACACCGAGGGCGACACCTGCCGCCGCCCGGTGCCGAAGTGCACGTTGCCCAGGTTCAGCTCCTCCAGGGCCAGGCCGTGCGCGTACGCCAGGGGCACGCTCGCCACGTCCCGCAGCAGCACCAGCGTCTTCACGCCGTCTCGGGAGAGCGCCGCGAAGTCCACTTGCGACAAGGGGAGGATCTGCACCTCGATGGCGCTTTGCACCGCCAGCGCCATGGCCGCGCGGATCAGAGGACTGGAGGCCGCCTCATCGTCCGCCACCACCACGCGGGACACCTTGAGGTAGGGCAGCCAGGCCTCGACGACCTGACCGTGGATGAGGCGGTTGTCGACGCGGACCAGGGTGATCACAGCGGACTCGAATCGCCCACGTGCGTGGGTCCGTCAAGTTCGCGGCTGCTGTTGGGCCTCGCGAAGCAGGGCGGATGCACAGGTGATGTTGCGCTGGCCGTAGGAAGCCAGCTGGTTGGCCATTTCCGGGAGGGAGAGCTGCTCGGAGCGAAGGGAGTTGGCCTTGAGGAGCATGGGGAGGTTGACGCCCGCCAGCACCTCCAGGTTCATCCGCTGACACATCATCAGCGACTCCTTACAGGGCGTACCTCCGAAGAGGTCGGCCATCAGGATGACGCCGTCCCCCTCGTCCACGCGGCGCACCGCGTCCTTCATCTTCACCCGCAGGTCCTCGACGGACGTGCCCGGCTCGATGTTGCAGGTTGCCACCGCGGGCAACTTGCCCACGATCTGTTCGGCGGTGGCCACCAGCTCCTCCGCGAGACGCCCGTGCGATGCGATGACGAGGCCGACCATGTTCGACTCCTGACCAACCCCCCGGAGGCTGCGTCCTACGCCTGAACGCCGCATTGCGCAACCCCGGCGAAAGTTTCCGCCTTCAGCCTTGTGCCTGAGTCAGACCCTTGGTCCCAAGGTAAGGCGGCCCTGCCCACCATGCCTGGATTTTCAGGCCCGGGAAAGCGACGGGATGTCGCCTGCCAGACGGGGAGCGGGGCGTGTCTCTCCCCATCCTGTCTGATGCCCGTGCGACTTGCGAGATGCTTGCGGATCGCGCCCGCCCGCCGTCCGGTTCCCCACCTGGGAAGCAGGCGCGGGTCCTCTCCGCCGCACGGATCGCGGGTCAGCCGGGCCCCATGCCGGACGCGTCCGAACCGACCTCAAGCCGCCACCAGCCGCGCGCACGCGTCCGAGGGACGGATGCGAGCGGTGGCGCCCGCGCCGAAGGCGAGGAAGTCGTCCTCCATGCCGTCGCCGAAGATGACGCCCCCTTGCGGCATGCGCGACTCGAGCACCAGCTCCTGCTGGGTCGTGACGATGCCGCCCACGATGTCCGCGCTGGAGTGGCGGCTGATGAAGGGCTCGCGCACCACGAACGCCAGCCGGGGCGCCTCCCACGTCAACTTCCACGGCGTCCCCGGCACGCCCCCTGTTTGAGCGGTGAGGCTCCGCGCCAACGTGAAGACCGAGGACAGCCAGCCGCTCGCGCCCGCGCCCGTGGACACGAGCACGCCGCTGGAGGACTGGGACTCGCGCTTCCCTGCGTGCTGGAGCTGGTAGCGCGCCGATACGTGCGTCCGCGCGCCGATGAACAAGTCGTTGAACGCGCGCAGCCGCTGCCCGTCTCCCAGCACCGCTTCCGCCAACCGCACCCGACGGTAGCTCGCCGTGTCCTCGAGCACGCGAGCCACCGCGCCGCGCGCCTTGTTCGGGAGGAAGGGCAACAGCACGCCGTCGAAGCGCTCGGGATCCGGGTTCACGCCCACGAGCGGCTGCTCCCCCACGTACTTCGCCACGTTCGCCACCAGCCCGTCCTGCCCCAGCGTCACCACCACTTCCTTGCCCGTGAAGAGGAAGGTGGGCACCAGCGCGCGGTCCACCTGCTGCACGGGCAAGCCCAGCTCCAGCGCGCCGCGCAGCGCCTCCACCGCGCGGCGGTAGGCGGCGTCCTCCGCCTCGAAGTCCGCGAAGTCCTGCCCCGCGCGCTCCACGTAGAACTTCGCCTGCTTGCGCGTGTTGAAGCGCACCACCAGGTCCGCCAGCCGCGTCTTGCGCGTGACGAGCACCACCTTCTCGAACATGACGCCCTCCCCTCTAGCGTTCGCGGCCCGCCGGAGCGCCTTCCGTGCGCCGGCCCTTCCCCGCCGTGCCCGGCGTCAGCAGCGCCTGGAGCAAGTCGGGCGACACGTTGAGTTCGCCGATGCGCTGCGCGTTCTCCGCCATCTCGCGGAAGGCCAGCGCGATGTTCGTCCCCGGGTCGCTGCCGCTGGCCGACGTGGCCATCAGCGTCTTCCAGTCCATGCCGCGCACCGGCGCCAGGCGCTTCTCCAGCGCGTAGGCCTGGGCGTCCGCCGCCTGCCGCTCGTTCTGGCTCCAGCGCTCCATCAGCGCCGAGCGCTGCTCCTCCACCGCGATGTCCGCCGACATGCGCGCCTCGCGAATCTGCCGCTGGCGCTCCTCCACCGCCAAATCCGTGGCCAGCTCGCTCTCGCGGATGCGGCGCTCCTGCTCCACCGCCGCGTTGCGCCGCGCATAGATGGCCTCATCCGCCTGTCGCTGCAGGCCCTCGCGCGCGTCGGCCTCCAGCGCTCGCGCCATCTCCGGCGTCGGCTGCGCGGACAGGAGCGAGAACCCCATCACCTCCACGCCCAACGCTCGCACGGACTCGGACTCCGCCAGCGCCGCGAGCACCTGCGCCTCGATGGACGCCGAGCGCACCAGCACCTCTCGCAGCAGCAGCGACTGCACCACCGTGCGCGCCCGCACCTGGGCCACCTGCACCAGCCGCTCCGGCAGCTTCTCCGGGTCCTCCGAGCGATGACGCCCCGTGGGCCCCAGTGAGTAGTCCAGCAGCGCCGCCAGCTTGCGCGGCTCCGCCACCCGGTACGTGAGCTGCCCCTGCAACGTCACCGCCTGGAAGTCCCGCGTCACTTCGTTGAACGCGAACGGCACGTCCGCGCTCGCCAACGGCACCGTCACCAACGTGGCCGACGGCTTCCAGTACAGGAACGACAGGCCCGCCCCCTCCCGCCGCACCTTCCCCGCCTGGAAGTGCATCACGTACGTCGTCGGCGCCGCCTTCATGTAGCCCAGGACCATCGTCTTCCCCCTTGCCCTTCATGTTCGTGTCTTGATGACACAATGTTAGTGTCAAATGAACACAAACGCAACACTTCGAGGCCCCGGTGATGCTGGAGTCCGGAGGATGGGAGGGGGGCGGCGGTCCCAGGGGACTGACGGCAGGCATCGGTCGGCTGGTCGGTCCCTGTCGATTGGCCTCCTGGGGCACGTGCCGCACTGTTGGGAGGACGGGAGGTGACGCGAGTGGAGCCGCGCCGGCACGAACGCCGGGCTGCCCTCAGGGGGAGGGACCGCGCGCTCGGGTGGATGGGAGTGTCACGTCACCGGGCGGCCGGTCGAGCCGCGCGGCACATCCTGGGACGTGGGAACCGGGCCGCTCGGGTCACGGTTGTTCCGCCCATGCCCGGACAGGAGGAGTCGTCATGCGCATCGCGGTGATCTCGGACCTCCATCTCGGCCGCCACGACACGGTGGACCCCTTCGGGCACGACGACTCCGTGTTCCTCCGCTTCCTGCGCTTCTTGGAGAGCAACTTCGAGCGCATCGTGCTGTTGGGGGACATCTACGAGACGCTGACCGCTCGGGCCCCGCGCCGGCAGGAGGCAGAGCTGGCGGCCGCGCGGGCGGCGCACCCCGAGCTGGTGCGGCGCTTCGCGGGCCCGCAGTACCACTACATCCACGGCAACCACGACCTGGTGGCGGGCCGCGTGCTCGGCGCTCCGGAGGAGCTGCTCCTCGAAGCGAACGGCGTGCGGATGCTGTTCACCCACGGGCACCGCCACGACTGGGTCATCCGCAAGGCGCGGTGGATCTCCGAGGCCTCGGTGTGGGCGGGGGCGTGGCTGAAACGGCTGCAACTGCGCGCCATGTTCCGCGCGCTCCAAGCGGTGGACCTGCGCCTGAGCGGCGCGCTGCCGGACCCAACGCGCTGCACGTTTCAGCGCTGGGCCATCGAGCGCGCGCACCAGCGCGAGGCGGACATCGTCGTCACCGGGCACACGCACCTGGGCCTGCGCGTGGAGCATGGAGACCGCCTCTTCCTCAACAGCGGCACCTGCTCGGAGGGACAGTTCTCGTTCCTCAGCCTCGACACGCGCGATGGCCAGTACGGCCTCCACACGTCGTGGGCGTGGTAGCGCGCAAGCGTCCGCCGGCGAGGTGCGATGAAGCGCGCCAGGAGCCGGGGCTCGGGGTAACCTCGGTGAGATGTTCAGGCGGCTTACCCATGCGCTTCGAAAGCTGTGGCGACCTCCGGACTCGGCTCCGAGCGCGCCGACTCCGACGACGGCGAGCACGCCGCAGCTCCGGACGAAAAAGAAGGCGAAGGGCCTCACGCGGCGACAGCGGCGCGCCAGCAAGGCCCCCCCAGAGCAGGCCCCGAGGACCCGCACGGCGACCCGGGCCCGCTTCTACGACCTCCATGACGACTTCCAGGTGCCCAGCCGCTGGGAGCTGGGCGATCCGCGCGACGCGAACGACCGCGAGGTGGGCGACGTGGGGATGTTCACCGCGGGCCGCGCCGTGGTGCCCCCAGGTCCGCTGAGCATCCCCACGGATCCGTTCGCGCGGCCGCTCGACTTCTCCCTCGCGGGCGCGGGCCTCACACCCGTGCTGCACGCGCGCGTGGCCGAAATCTTCCGAACGCTGGCCCCCGCGGACATCCAGCTCCTGCCCACGCGCGTGGAAGGCCAGCGCGACACGTACTTCATCCTCGTGGCCACCCGCCTCATCCGCTGCATCGACGAAGCGGCCTGCCAGGAGGCGCGGCGCTACACGGAGGAGGACGGGCTGCCCGAGAAGGTGGGCCAGTACCGGACCGTGCGCGGGCTGCGCATCGACCCGAGCCAGGTGGGCGACGCGCAGGTGTTCCGCCCGTGGGGCTACCCCGTCACGCTCATCGTTTCCGAGCGCCTGAAGCGCGCCCTGGAGAAAGCCGGCGTGAGCGGCCCGCGCTTCACCTGGGTGACGGGCGCGCGGACCTGAGGTTCTCGCCCTACTCCTTCTCGATGTCGCGGTCCCAGAGCTGCACGCGACCGTGCTCGTCCGCGAGCCGCCGCACCAACTCCTGCGCGATGGCCACCGAGCGGTGCTTGCCGCCCGTGCACCCCAGCGCCACCGTCAGGTACGACTTGCCTTCCTTCTGGTAGCGCGGGAACAGGAAGCGGCAGAGGTCGACGATCTTCTCCAGGAACTGCTGGGTCTCGTCGCGGTCGAGCACGTACGAGGCCACCTTCGCGTTCTTCCCGGTGAGGCCCTTCAGCTCGGCGACGAAGTACGGGTTGGGCAGGAAGCGCACGTCGAACACGAGGTCCGCCTGGGGCGGCACGCCGTACCGGTAGCCGAACGACATGATGGACAGGCTCGGGCCCGAAGCCGGCTCCGGGCTGAAGCGCGCCTGCACCATGCGCTTGAGGTCGTGCACGTTCAGCGCGGACGAGTCGATGACCTGATCCGCCAGCTCGCGCAGGTCGCGCAGCGCGTCCCGCTCGGCCTTGATGCCCTCGGCGACGGTGCCCTCGGGCGCCAGCGGGTGACGGCGGCGCGTCTCGCTGAAGCGCCGCAAGAGGCTGTCGTCGCTCGAGTCCAGGAAGAGGACATCCACCTGGTGCCCCGCCCGCCGGACGTCCGCCAAAACCCGGGGCGCGTCCTTGAGGAACACGCCCTCGCGCACGTCCACCACCAGCGCCATGCGCTCGAACTGGCCCGCGCCCGCGAGCTCCGTCAGCTTGGGCAACAACAGCACCGGCAGGTTGTCGATGCAGAAGAAGCCCGCGTCCTCCAGCGCTCGGATGGCGGTGGTCTTCCCCGAGCCGGACATGCCGGTGATGACGATGATCTGCTTGCTGGAGGCGGTCACTCGACCTCTTCTCCCAAGGTGCGGCGCATCGCCCCCTGGGCGATGGCACGGTTGAGGCGCTCGGCGAACTCTCGCGCCGAGTGGTGTCCCTGAAGCTTGAGCAATTGGTTGCGGGCCGCCACTTCGATGATGGTGGCCATGTTGCGTCCGGGACGGACCGGTACCACGGACAGCGGGATGTCCACTCCCACAATCTGGAGGTGCTTGTCCTCCACTCCCAGTCGGTCGTACTCCTGCTGGGGGTCCCACTCCTGGAGCTCAATCACCAGTTCGATCTTCTTCTGCTCGCGCACCGCCGCGACGCCGAAGAGGTCCTTGATGTTGATGATGCCCAGGCCGCGAATCTCCATGTGGTGCTTGATGACCGGGTTGCCCGCGCCATAGACGGCGCCCTTGCGCCGCGTGACGTCCACGATGTCATCCGCCACCAGCCGGTGGGCGCGCATCACCAGGTCGAGGGCAATCTCGCTCTTGCCGATGCCGCTCTTGCCGAGCAGCAGGATGCCCACGCCGAACACGTCCATCAGCACGCCGTGCAGGCTGCTGGACTCGGTGAGCGACTCCTCCAGGAACGCCTGCACGCGCTGGATGAACTCGCTGGAGAGCATGGGCGTCTTCATCAGCGCCAGCCCGCTCTCCTCGCACGCGGTGATGAGCGCCTGCGGGATGTCGAGCGCCTTGGTCACCACCACGCACGACAGGCCCTCTTCCTCGGCGAAGAGCTTGGCGAGCGCCTCGCGCTGCTGCGCCTCCGTCAGCGTGGCCAGGTAGGAGATCTCCGTGTTGCCGAACACCTGCACGCGATGCGGATGGAGATGCTCCGTGAAGCCCGCGAGCGCCAGGCCCGGCTTCTGGATGCGCGATGAGTTGACCACGCGCTGGAGCCCCTGACGCCCGGCGACCAGCGTGAGCTGGAGGTCGTAGTCGTGGTCGTCGAGGAGCTGGGAGATCCGAATGGATTTCATCGTCAGGACCTGGATATCACCCGCGAGCCCCTTTGAGGTGCTCCCCACCGTGCCAACTGTTCCTCCTACACCCGACGACCTCCGCGAGCAGCGCGTGGGGGTCTGGCTCCTGACGGGCGTCCTCACGGTGGGGGCGCTGCTGCGGCTGTACTGGGCCACCCACGACGACGGGATGTACTGGCCGGACGAGGTCTACCAGAGCCTCGAGCCCGCCCACCGGCTCGTCTACGGCTACGGGCTGGTGGCCTGGGAGTTCGTCGAGGGGGCCCGGAACTGGGCCCTCCCCGGGCTGGTGGCGGGGGTGATGGGGCTTGCCCGACTGCTCGGCATCACCGACCCGGCGGGTTATCTGCCCGTGACCAAGAGCGTCTTCGCGCTGATGGGGGTCGCGTGCGCCTGGGGGAGCTGGCGGCTCGCACGCGCGAGTGGCGCCTCCCCGCTGGCGGCCTCGGGCGGGGCGGCGCTCCTGGCGCTGTCGGCGGTGCCCCTCTATTTCTCGCCGCGCGCCATGAGCGAGAACGCCTCCGCCCTGCCCGCGGTGGTGGGGCTGGCCCTGGCGCTGGCGCCGGGTGCGTCGCGGCGGGCCCTGGTGACGGGCGCGTCCCTGTTGGGGCTGGCCGTGCTGCTGCGCCTGCAGAACGGCGTCTTCTGCGTGGGGCTTTTGGGAGTGCTCGCCGCACGGCGGGAGTGGCGGCGCGCGGGCGAGGCGCTGGGCGTGCTCGTGCTGTGGGCCTTCCTCTTCGGCCTCTTGGACCGGCTCACCTGGGGGCGGTGGTTCCACTCGGCCATCGTCTACCTGGACTTCAACCTGGTGCAGGGCAGGGCCGCCGACTGGGGCACCGCGCCCTTCGGCTACTACGGGCGGGTGCTGCTCCGGAGCATGCCGGAGGTCGCCGCGCTCACGGGTGGGCTCGTGCTGCTGGCGCTGCCGCGCGCCCCGGGCTTGAGCTTCATCGCGGGGGCCTTCTTCGTCCTCCACGCGCTCCAGCCCCACAAGGAGCTGCGCTTCCTCGTCCCCCTCTTCCCCCTGCTGGCGGCGCTCGCGGGCGTGGGCCTGGACAGCCTGTTCCACCTGGCGCGGGGCCCGCTCGCGCGGGTGGCGACCGTGGGGGTCGTGGTGGTGTTGGCGCTCGTCTCGGGCGCCCGCGCGGGTTCCCTCACCTTCGGCCGGGTGGGGCAGTACGAGAACTCCCGCTCACGGGCCAGCGCGTGGGACGACATGGGTCCCGTCACCCGCCTCATGGAAGTGGCGGGGCGCCGCGAGGATGTCTGCGGCCTGAAGGTGGAGGCGGTCCACCTGGCGTGGACGGGCGGCTACAGCGCCTTCCATCGGAGGGTGCCGCTGTACCCTCACTTCGGGCCAGGTCGCGAGTCCGGCCTGTTCAGCCACGTCATCACCGTCCCCGGCGCGGTGCGGCCCGACGACGTGGTGGCCCGAGACGGTCCGCTGGTGCTCGCGCGGGTGACCGAGGGCGGGTGCATTCCCGACCCAGGCTACTCGTGGCGACTGCCGTGAGCGGACGGTCCAGCGCGGAGGCGGTTCCCTCGGGCGCCGCGCATTGCTAAGCCACGCGGCATGTCCGACTGCCTCTTTTGCAAGATTCGCGACGGCCTCATTCCCGCCCGCGTGGTGTACCGCGATGAGGTCTGCCTGGGTTTCGAGGACATCAACCCACAGGCGCCCACGCACGTCCTCTTCATCCCGCTGAAGCACATCGCCACGGTGAATGACCTGACGGTGGAGGACCGGGAGGCGGTGGGCCACCTGTTCATGGCGGCGGCCAAGGTGGCGAAGGAGCGAGGCCACGCGGACAACGGCTACCGCGTGGTGATGAACACCCACCGCGACGCGGGGCAGACCGTCTTCCACATCCACCTGCACATGCTCGCGGGCCGTCCGCTCCTCTGGCCGCCGGGCTAGGTGCCCCGCGAGGCACGGTGCGCGTGGCGCGCGGGTGTTAGCATCCTCTCGCCACCCGGCATCCGCCCATGCCCTTCAGTACTGAATCGACCCCGAGCAGCCGTCGCGCCTACAGCATCCTGTCTCTCTTGCTGGCGAGCGTCGCGGGCTCGGTCAACGCGACGGGCTTCGTCGCGCTCGGCATGCACACCTCGCACATGACGGGCAACACCGCCGGCCTGGGCGAGGCGCTGGCCAGCGGGCAGTGGAGCGCCGCGCGGCTGACGGCGCAGCTGCTGGGCGCGTTCGTCCTGGGCGCCATCTGCGCCTCGGTGTTGCTGGATGCGTCGCGCCACCGCACGCGGGGCCGGCACTCCGCCGCGCTCGTGCTGGAGACCAGCACGCTGGGAGGCATCGCCGTGTGGCTGGGCTTCCATCCCGGCGCGCACGCGGTGCTGCCCCTGTGGAGCCTGGCGTTCGCCATGGGGCAGCAGAACGCGCTCGTCACGCGGGTGTCGGGCGCCGTCGTCCGCACCACGCACATGACGGGCATCCTCACGGACATCGGCATCCAGCTCGTCCAGATGGGCGCGTGGGTGCGGGATGGCGCCCGAGGCCGGGGACCGCGCGGCCTGCTGCACCGCCTGCGCGAGCTGCCCTCCGCCATCCAGTTCGAGCGCACCCGCCTGCACCTGGGCTTGCTCGCCGCGTTCCTGGCGGGGAGCACGCTGGGGCCGCTGCTCTTCCTGCACTACGGGGCCGCGACGCTGGCGCTGCCGTGCGCGGTGCTGGGGTTGCTGGTGGTGCTCGACTTCAGCTCCGCCGCCATGCCCCACGCGCACGCGGCGCCCCATCACTAAAGGCTCGATGCGGGACCTCAGGGCACGGCGGGCTCGGCGCGCGCGGGAGGAGACTCGGGCTCTTCCAGGCGCTCCCAGACAGCGGAACGCAGCGCGAGCAGCACGCTGCTGCGCTCGTCCGTCCACGTGAAGTCCGGAGGCCCGCGCAGCGACAACCGGCGCACGCTCGACAAGGTCCGCGTGAAGGTGGGCCCCCAGGAGAACTCGCGGTCAGGACTCAGCACCACCCAGGTGCTGCGCAGCGCGTCCGCTCGGGACTCCTGGTAGACGAGCGTGGCGAACAGCCCCGAGGCCCGCGCATGCGCCAGCGTGACGGGGAGCAGGTCGAGGTACTGGTTGCTGATGTGCAGCGCCAGCACGCCGTGCGGCGCGAGGTGCCGCAGGTAGAGCGCCACCGCCTCCTCCGTGAGCAGGTGCACGGGGATGGCGTCCGAGCTGAACACGTCCAACGCCAGCACATCGAAGCCGCGAGGCTGGCCGCGCTCCAGCTCGCGCTCCAGGGAGATGCGCGCGTCGCCCTCCACCACCTCCACGGCGCCGCGTGAGTCCGACAGGTAGCTGAAGAAGCCCTGCTGTCCTCTCGCCAGCGCGATGATGGTGGGGTTGATTTCGTAGAAGCAGATGGAGTCCTCGGGCTCCAGGAGCGCCGCGCTCGTCCCCACGCCCAGCCCGAGCACCCCCACGCGCAGGCCCGCGGGGAGCCCCACCGCCTGACGCAGTCGCCGCTGCTCCGCGATGGCGAGCCCCAGCCCGCTGGCCTCCGTGAAGTAGGACGTGGCCATCTTGCGCTTCGAGGGCTCCACGAACTGCCAGCCGTGGGTGGTGATGCCGTGGCGCAAGGTGAACTGGTGTTGGGAAGGGACGCTCGGGACCTGCTCCAGCACCTGCACCACGCCGAAGAAGTCGCGCGCGGAGTAGCGCACGCGGGACTGCTCTCCCGCAGTGATGAGCGCCATGTTGAGCGACACCGTCACCAGCATCGCGCCTCGCAGCACGCGCTGCAGGCGGGCCAGCAGTGCCTCCTCGCTCGGCCGACGCAGCATGCCGGACAGCGTGATGGCGCAGCAGGCCGCCAGCGCCAGCGGGTACTCCCAGTAGACGCGGAAGAGGGCCGGCGCCAGCAGGTTCACGAACACGCCCCCGAGGACGCCACCCGTGGACACCCACAAGTAGAAGGCGCCCAGGTGCCGAGGCGCGGGTCGCAGCCGATACAGCGCGCCGTGGCACACCATCGCGCCCGCGTAGAGCGCCGCCGCGTAGAACAGCACCTGCCACAGCAACCCGATGTTCGGCCCCTGCTTGTGCGCATAGGCCACCAGCGCCACCGAGCCGATGAGCAACAGCGCGGTGCGCGGACGCTCGGCGCTGGACTCACGGGCGAAGGCCAGGATGAACGTGAGCAGGTACACCGCGAGCGGCAGCACCCAGAGGAACGGCCCCGCCGCCACGTCCTGCGAGAGCTGGTTCGTCGTGGCCAACAACAACACGGACGCGCAGCCGCTCAGCCCCAACCACTTCAGCGTGAGGGTCAACGTTGGGCGGCGCTCCTCCTCGGGGGGCGCACCCGTGTCGACTGGAGCCGCGGACTCACCGGCGCGCGCCAAGACGTCCCTGGCGCACGCGACGCACGCGAACCCGAAGCACAGGAAGCCCGCGCTCCAGGCCCAGGTCTGCGCGCCTCGGGACACCCAGGGCTCGATGAGGAAGGGATAGCCCAAGAGCGCCAGGAGCGAGCCCGCGTTGGACAGCGCGTAGAGCACATACGGCGAGCGCCCCGGCCGCGCGGACGCGAACCAGGACTGGAGCAGCGGCCCCGTGGCCCCCAGCACGACGAAGGGCAGCCCCACCATCCAGGTCAGCATGCCCAGCAGGCGCAGCACCGGCGCGTGCTCGTCGAGCGGGCGCCACTCCGGGCCGGGCGCCAGCGTGGAGCCCGTGAGGAGCGCGCGCACCGCCAGCGCCGTCATGGCGATCGCCAGCACGCTCAGGTGGAGGCGTACCTGGGCGCGCGGACGCAAGCGCGAGGAGACGACGTGCGCATAGCCGTAGCCCGCGAGGAGCGCGGTCTGGAAGAACAGCATGCACGTGGTCCACACGCCTGACGTGCCGCCATACCAAGGCAGCGCATAGCGCCCCACCAGCGGCTGAACGCCGAACAGGAGGAACGCACTCGTGAAGATGGCGACGGCGTAGCGGGCCATGAGGCCTCGGCGGGGGGAGTCCTTCGTGTTTCTCGCTTGGGTGGCTTCGGTGTCAACACCCCCACCCCGGGCGGTCAGCGCGGCGGCGCGCGTGGAGCGAAGAGGCGTGCTCCGGAGGGCGCGAGCGCCATCTCCATGGGCAGTCCGTAGAGCGCCTCGAGCGCCTCGCGCTGGAGCACCGCGTCCACCGTCCCCTGGGACAACACGCGCCCGTCTCGCAGCAACATCACATGGGTCGCGAAGGCAGCAGCCAGGTTGACGTCATGGAGCACCGCGACCGCGCCCAGCCCGGCATCCACGCGCGCGCGCACCCGAGCGAGCGTGCCCACCTGATGCGCCACGTCGAGGAACGCCGTGGGCTCATCGAGCAGCAGCAGCGCGGGCTCCTGCACCAACCCTCGGGCGAGCAGCAGCATGCGCCGCTCGCCTCCGGAGAGCGCCTCGCCCGGTCGCTCCGCCAGATACGCCACGCCCAGCTCCTCCAAGGCCGCGCGCGCCAGCGCCTCGTCGCGCGCCGAGGGAAGTCCCCACAGACCCAGGTGCGGGCTGCGGCCCATCAGCACCAGCTCCAGTCCGCGAAAGCCCTCCACCGACTCGAGCGTCTGGGGAACCCACGCCACGCGCCGAGCGAGCGCGCGCGGCTCCCATTCCGCGCGCGGCTTTCCAAGCAGCAGCGTCTCGCCTCGCACCCAAGGCATCACGCCGAGCGCCGAGCGCAGCAGCGTGCTCTTGCCCGTGCCGTTGGGGCCGAGCACCGCCCACAGCTCACCCGCGCGCACCGCGCAGTCCACGCCGTGCAGCACGGGCCGAGCCCCGTACCCCGCGACGACGCCCTGCATGGACAGCAGTGTCTCCACGGCGCCTAGGGCAGTTCCTTCTGCCGCTGCACCAGCTCGGAGCGGAGCTTGCGGACATTCGCCAGCGTCGACGGGTCGTTGGTGTCTCCCGCGGCGGCCACCTCGTCCGCCAGCTCGTTGTAGCGCATGCACGCGGTGCGGAGGCTGGCGCAGTCATGGTCGCGCACGAGCTTCATGTAGAGGGCGCTCGTCGCGCTCCACTCACGCTGGAGCGGCGTCTGGTCGCGGCCCTTGTCCTTCTCCTTCGCACCGCGCGGCGGCGTGCGCTGCTTGCTTGCCCGACTCGGAGCGCCGCCCCGATGACCTGGGGCCGATTCGCCGTTGCCGTCGTGCGAGGGCTCCAGCGGCGTCACGAGGCTGTCGTCGTCCAGCGCCTCCTCGGCGGCGGGAGCAGGCGTGGCCGGCTTCGCGTCCGCGGCGGGCTTCGGCTCGGGCGCGATGGCCTTCGCGTGTCCGGGGGGCGGCGGCACCGTGGGCGTGCGCGGAATCAACGGCTCGGCGGGCGGCGGTGATGGCGCGCGAGCGAAGTCCACCCCGATGAACTGACGCAGCCCCGGGACAAACGCCAGCGCCGCCGCGGCGGCCCCGAGTCCTCCCACCAGGAGCAAGGTGACGATGACCACGGACCGCCCCTTCCCACCAGGGCGAGTGGGGCGTGCCGTGCGACGCGTGTGCTCCTGCCGGACTTCCGGCTCGGGGCGCACGGGCATCACCGTGCGGCGCGTCTCGTCGTGGGAAGGCAGCGGAGCGGGAACGTCGTCCTCTTCCTCTTCTTCCACCACCACGGGCGCCGGGCGGGCCACCACGGCCTTCATCCCCGCGGACGTGTTGCCGCGAGCCGGGAGCCCAGGAGATGACGCGCGAATCCGACGCGCGCCCGTCTTGGGCCGCGCCTCCTCCGCCTCGACATCCCGAAGGAGCGCCTCATCCAGGACGACGCGAGGTTGCGTGTCGTCATGGCGTGCGCCACCGCGCGGCAGGTTGAAGCGCGGGTGCGTGTCCACGTCCCCGAGGCGGGCGTCAGCGCCGGCATGTCCCTCGGCGTCGAGGGGCGTCGCGCTGGGGTCCGAGTGCTCCTCGGCGGGAAGCGCCATCGCCGAGGGCGTGGTCTCCTCCGGCATCACCGGACGCGCGGCGCTCCCCTGCCCCACGGACGACATGGCCGAGGACGGCGTGGAGCGAGGCGGAAGTCCCGGCGAGACCGTGGGGACTTGCACCGTCGGCGCCGAATGAGACGACACCGTGCGGGAGATGCCCGACGCACGCGGCGGCGGGCCCGAGGGCGGATTGGACGCGCCCCCCGAGCGGCCCGCCTCGCTGATGCGCATCTCCAGGGAGGCCGTGCGCCCCCCTTCAGTCGGGCGCAGGTCCTGGGCGGAAGCACGGCCCCCGTCGCCAGCGCGGAACTCCGGAGCCGCCGCGCGCGCCGTGTCGCTGGTGCGTGGTTCCGGAGCGGCGGTGCGCGTCGTGTCGCTCGTCCGCGAGTCCTGTGCGCTGCCCCCACGCGCCTCCGACGCGGCGACGCGCGCGAGGTCGCTCGCGCGAAGGTCCAGGGCACCGCTCACGCGAGGATCCGACGCGGCCGTGCGCGAGGGGTCACTCGCGCGGAAGTCCTGGGCACCGCCGACGCGCGCTTCGGGAGCAGCCGTGCGCGTCGTGTCGCTCGTGCGCGATTCGGGCGCGGCCGTGCGCGTCGTGTCACTCGACCGGGAGTCCGGTGCGCCACCCGCGCGCACCTCCATCGAGGCCGAGCGCCCACCCTCGACCCCGCGTGGCTCTGGCGCGGCCGGGCGTCCTGCTTCGCTCGCGCGCATCTCCAGCGCGGTCGGGCGCGTGGCGTTGTCGCTCGGCCGGAAGTCCGGCACCACGTTGCGAGCCCCATCGCTCGCGCGCAGCTCCAACGCGGTTGGACGCGCGGAGCTGTCGGTGGCGCGAAAGTCCGGCGCGACGCCTCGCGGCTCCGTCGTGATCTCACGAGGCGGCGGGGGCAGCGCCTCATCCTCGTCATCCGCCAGCGGCCCGTCAGGCAGCGGCGGAGGAACCATGAAGGGCTCCTCGGGCTCTGACTCCAACTGAGCGGCCGCGATGGGCGGCAACGGCGGCGTCAGCGGCTGAGGAACGCGATAGGCCTCGGCGGGCAGCACCACCGCCGGCACCTCACGCGTCGAGGAGGGAGGACGAACTCCCGGCGCGGTATCGCTCGCGCCAGGACGGCTGATGGCGCCAGGCTCCGGTTGGAGCGCGGGCGCCGAACGCACCTCGGGCCGCTCCAGCGCTTCGGGCCGCACCTCGACGGATGGCACCGTGTTCTCCGTGGTGCCTCGCCGCGCTCGCACGCGCGCCTCTTCCTCCAGCTGCTCCACGGGAAAGGCGGGGCGCGTGGTGTCGTCCACCATCACGCCCGGACGCGTCTCGCCATCGTCGCGTCCTGCGCCATCGCCCTCACGGCTTCGCGGCGTGGGATGGAACGAGAGCGGCTCCACGGGGCCATCCAGCCGGATGGTCTTCGGCGGGAGCATGGGCGTCATCGGACGCGACGGCGCGCCCTCCGCTCCGCGCGCCTCGGCGCCCATCATGCGCGGCACGTCCTTGAGGCTCGCCAGCAAGCGCCGCTCGGACACGAAGTCCGCCGCGAAGAGGTCGCGCATGAAGCGGCTGACGCTCTCCGGCCCCGCGCTCGCGTCAATCTCCATCAAGCACGTCTGCAGCCGCCCCCGGAACTCCTCGGCGGTCTGGAAGCGCTGCGCCGGGTCCACCGCCAGCGCCTTGGCCACCAACTGCACCACCGACGACGGCGTCAGCGGCTCCACCTCGTTGAGCGCAGCCACCTTGGGGTTGGCCACCGCCGACATCAACTCACCGGGAGGCACCGCGTCGAAGGGGTTCTTCCCCGAGACGAGCTCGTAGAGGCACAGCCCCACCGCGTACAGGTCGCTGCGGCGGTCCACCGGCTGGTGCCGGGCCTGCTCGGGCGACATGTAGAGGAACTTGCCCAGGATGATGCTCGGGTTCGTCTTCGCGGCGGACAGCCGACTCTTGGCCAGCCCGAAGTCGATGACCTTCACCTCCCCCTCGTAGGAGATGAGGATGTTCTGCGGCGAGATGTCCCGGTGGACGAGCTTCAGCTCCTTCTCGTCGTCATCCCGCTTGCGATGCGCGTACGCGAGCGCGTCCAGCACCCGCCCCATCACGTACAGGATGAACGTGAGCGGCAGCGGCGACTGCCGGTCCCTGACGCGCGCGGCCACCTTGCGCAGGTCCTTTCCGTCCACGTACTCGAGGGCCATGTAGGCCTCGACGTCGTGGAGGCCCATGTCCAGCACCTGCGCGATGGAGCCGTGACTGAGCTTCACCAGGGTGCGCGCTTCTCCCACGAAGCGCTCCACGAACTCCGGGTCCGCCGCGAGCTGGGGGAGGATCTTCTTGATGACGCAGAGCTTCTCGAAGCCCTGCGCCCCCTCCAGGCGCGCGAGGTAGATTTCCCCCATCCCACCGGTGGCCAGGTGCGACAGGAGCGTGTACCGGCCAAAGGGCTGCGGCCGGAAGGGGCGCAGTCGGGCGGGCTGGGAGGAGGAGTTCATGCGGGGCGGGGATGCACCACGGGGACGCCATTGAACCCCGTCCCGGCCCCCGCCATCAACCGGTCAACCTGCCGGAGGGGTCCACTCACCGGACGCCGGGGTTGGTCAGCGAGCCCATGTCCTCGTCGATGACCTCGAAAACCGCCACCTTGTCCTTGGGGGGGCGCACCACCCGCTCGCCCAAAGGCAGGACGTCGAAGCGCGCCCCGGTGGCCGCCAGGACCTTGCCCGTCATGAGCACCTGCCACGGATTGGCCGTGCTCGCGAGCCACCCCGCCACGCCCATGCCGTCTCCCACCGCCGTGTAGTCCTGCCGGTGCTCGGGGCCGATCATCCCCACCAGCGCGCGAGTGGTATGCATGCCGATGCGCAGCTCGCAGCGCTCCTCGGCGGGCTTGCGCGACATGCCGCGCTCCCAGTCCGCGCGCAGGGCCAGCGCCGCGCGCACCGCACGCACCGCGTCCTCTCCCTGCGCGACGGGCACGCCGAAGAGCGCGCGGAACGTCTCGCCCTGGAAGCCCTCCACCGTCGCGCCGAAGCTGAACACGATGCCGCTCATGCGCGAGTGGAAGTCCGAGAGCAGCTGCGTGGCCCGCGCCGCGCCCAGCTTCGCGGCCATGGCGTTGAACCCCACCAACTCCGCGTGGAGCACCGTGACGGTGCGCTCCTCCAGGCCCGGGAGGCGTCCGTTGTTGCGCTGCGCCTCGACCGCGCGGCGCTCGGCGATTTCAGGCGGATGGAAGCGCTCCAGGGTGCGGCGCAGCCGGTCCGGGCCCGAGCCCTCGCGCACGTTGAAGCGCTGCACCCCGCTGGCCACCAGGTGCGCCACCGCCGTGCACGCATCCAGCATGACCTCCAGGCTCGTGTCTCCCTCGCCGGGCGTGTTGACGTAGAGCACGCCCAGGAAGGGCGGCTCGGCGCCGATGGGGATGCACAGCACGCGGTCCACGCCATAGAGGATGACGCTCTCGCGGCTGGCGAAGCGGCGGTCGTCGCGCACGTCTCCCAGCGCGAGCGCGCGGCCCTGGCGCAGCGCCTCGTCCACGACGGCGTCCGACACGGGCACTTCGCCCTTGGCGAGCCGGCCCCGGTGACGCACGGCGGCGGGCACCAACGGCCCCGTGGCGTGCTTGAGCAGCACCACGGCGGTGGTCGCCTCCGTGCGCTCCAGCACCCGGTCCATGGTGGCTTCGAGGAACGAGGTCAGCGTGCGCGCGGACGCGAGCGCCTCGGCGGTGTGAAACAACAACACCAATGTTTCATACGCGACCCGCGGCGCGGCCTGCATCGCGGGCCCCACCGGCGAGGCCTGCGAGAAGGTGTCGTCGAACGGCAGCGGGTTCACGTTGTCCAGCAGGCGCAGGACGTCCGCGTCCTTCACGGCCTTGGCGAGGAGGACGGCGGGCGACACGTCGGTGCCGTGCCCGAAGCGCACCACCCCGCCCGCGCCCAGGTCCACCATCTCCGTGGCGGCGCTCTCCACCGTGTGCGGCTGGCGCACCGCGAGCGTGTTCTCCCCGAGCGCGACGGTGTCTCCCGCCATCAACGCCTTCGAGCCCTGGAGGGGCGCGCCGTTGACGCGGCTGCCGTTGCGGCTGCTCAGGTCCTCGATGCGCAGCGCATCGCCTTCGACGAACAGCCGCGCGTGACGGCGCGACACGAGGTCGCCGCCCAGGACGATGTCGTTCTCGTCCGCGCGACCGAGGCTCGTGGCGCCCTCGGGCAGATCGTACGACGTGTCGAAATAGCCCGGCCCGTTGATGATGATCTGCCACATCGAAGCCGGGACGTTACACGACATTCCCCCGTATCAGAGAGGCCGCGAGCAAACTGTCACCGGTCCCCGCGTCCGGGCCGTCGCTTCCGCGCCGCGTCATGGACGCCGCCCCACTCCCAGGTCCGGGGTCACCCCAGTCCCGACAGGCTCAGCGCGGCCGGAAGATGAAGAGCGATTCACCCCGGAGCACCGCGCGGAAGGTGGCCAGAGGGCGGGTGGCGGGGCCTCGCAGCACGTGCCCATCGAGCCCGAAGCGCGAGCCATGACACGGGCACTCCAGGACGGCCGCCTCGGCGTCCCAGGCCACCAGACACGCGCCATGGGTGCAGGTGCGCCAGACCGCTGACACACACTCCGGCGGGGTCCGCACCACCACCACGTCCAGCAGGGCCTGGGGGAGGTGCACCACCGCCTGTCCCCCCGGCTCGCGCAGCGCGGGGTGGTCCGCGAGCGGCACCTCCACCCAACCGTCCTCCGGAGTCCCGGGCTCGGTGGAGGCACCACATGCGCCCTCGGGAACTTCGAGGACCGCGGCGTCCCGCCACTCCCTGCCGCACCCCGCGCCGAGGACGGCGAGGGCACAGGTGCCGCGCCAGAGACTGCCCAGCGCGGCGCGCCGGTCCACCTCGCGAGGAGGGAGGACCGGCGGGAGCAGCGGGATGCGACTCACGGCGAGGTCCCGCTCAGCGACTCGCCATGCACCACCGCGACGGCGTCCAGGTCGAAGCCCCCGGACGTGCCGCCGTACTTGTTGGTTCCCGTGTCCGTGATGCGCACGAAGCGCGCGCGCTTCAGTCCCACCGTGGCGAGGTCGAAGCCGTCACCGCCCGCGACCGCCGGGTCCGTGGGGCTCACGCCGTTGGTGGGGTCGGACAGCACGGGCCGCACCCCCGCGCAGCCCGGATAGCCCCCGGCCGCGTCGGTGAAGGCGCAGGGGAACGCGGTCCACTTCACGCCGTCCTCGCTCACCGCCACCTCGCCCGTCTCCGCGTACGTGGCGCCGTTGCCGACGAGGAAGGGGTTCTCGAAGACGAGGAAGTCCACCCCAGGCCCGTCCACCACGCCCACGTCCGTGAAGCGCAGGACGATGGACCCGCCCTTGCCGAGCGAGAGCACGTCGAGCGACCCGTTGCTGTCGCCCGCGCCGCGAGGAGGACCGAGCACCACGTCGGGGAACCGGTCCTGCCCGAAGCCGGCCGTCTCCCCGGGCTGGAAGGACACCACGCTATCGACGAACGGATCCGCCGGACGCGTGCCCGCGTCGGGGTCGGTGCCGCCATCGGGTGAGGGCACGGAGGGCTCGTCACCGCACGCGGACAGCGCGAGCAGCGCGAGCATCAGCGCCCCCCAGGGCGCGCGAGGACAGGCGTGAGGACTCATGGCGCGGTCTGTCGGATGCGCACGAGGCGGCTGCCCTGCTTGTCCTGGAGCCCCACCAGCAGGTCCGACCCGAGCGAGGACAGGAAGCTCACGGACGTGCACTGGTTCGGGAACACGAGCACCGCGGTGCGCGCGCCCACGCTGACCGGCGCGCTGCCCGTCAGGCCCGGCAGCAGCGGGATGCGGGACACGTCCGTGCCCTCGTAGCCGTGAGCGCCCCAGCCACCGCGCAGCACCGCCACGCCACTGCCGAACGACGCGGCGTTGGCGAAGTCACTGCCCACGTCGATCTTCGGCTCGGCGGTGAGCGTCACCGGCTTGCCCGAGGAGCGCGCCTCCGCCAGCTTCGCGGGCGACACCGCGTAGACGACGTTCGCGTAGGTGTCCTTGTCGGAGAAGCCCAGCATCGCGATGCCGTTGTCGGCCACGGCCGTGAAGCCGCTGCCACCCACGGCGGCCGGGAAGTCGACGACCTTCACCGCGCGCGGCGGCTTCTGCGACGTCTCCAGCGCGTAGACGCCCAGGCCACCCGAGGCCGTGGCGAGCCCACCGCCGTTGATGAGGAATACATCGGGCGTGGCCGCCACGGTGTAGTTCGCGGGCGCGGCGAAGTACGCCGAGTCCGCCGGCTTCGCCACGTCATACAGCACGACGGTGCCGGGGAAGTCCTTGCCCGACTTGGTGTAGCCGCTGAGCACGCGAGCACCATCCGTCACCACGTAGCCGCCGATGAACACCGGGTCGCTGGCCACGCGGTCCTCGGACGTCACGACGTTGAAGAGGCCCGCCGCGCCAAGCTGCAGCGACGGCCACGTGCCCAGCGTGTACAGGGACGCGTTCTTGTCGGAGCCGCGCAGGGCGTAGAGCGAGTACGTGGGGCCCGGCGTCGCGGCCACCGCCGTCACGCCCGTGGGCAGCGGCACGGACTCCGCGACGGTGAAGCCCGTCTGGAGCTTGAGCGCGCCCAGCTTCGCGTCCACCAGCGCGTTGGCGCAGGGGTCCGTCCCCGCGTCCGTCCCGGCATCCACCGGGTTCGTGCCCGCGTCGGTCCCCGCGTCCACGGTCTCGCCATGCACATCCTTGGCGACGCACTTCTGGGCCTCGCACGTCCAGAGCTGGCCCTGCGGCGCGGAGCCCTGGTCGCGACAGTCGAACTCGTCGCGGCACTCCACGTTGTCGCAGCCCACGCCCCACAGCGTCATCGCGAGCACCGTGGCCACCAGGCCCACCGGCCGGTTCCACGTCCCCGCGCGCTTCATGTCCGTCGTCATCGCGTCCTCTGTCCTCTCCGCCCCCACGGGCGGGCTGGGACTCCGAACGAGCAGACGGACGCAGGCGGTCTCCGGGCGCGAGCCGCACACCGGAAGACGCCTCCGCCGCCCCCCCTCGGAGGCTCCGGTCTGTGGCCGTGCCAAGCAGGCACGGGTCATCGGCAGGTCTTCGGACTCGCAGGCGCGGGCACCTCGCTTCGAGGCGCCCCTCTACTGGCCGTCGCTTCCCAGCCCACCCTTGGGCCAGTGCTTGCTTGGACGGCGTTCGTTCCTGCTCACCGCTGCGGGGCAGTCCCGGATTTCCACCGGATTCCCTGGCGTCTCCACAACCTCGCGGAGACACCGACGACGTCGGCGGGAGTATGGCGGGCGGCGGGCATTGTCAATGCTCCGGCCTGCCCCCGGTCATCACAGCGCGTCCAGTCGCACGCGCCTGCGCAAGAGGACGAGGAACAGCGGGCCACCCAGGAGCGCGGTGACGACGCCCACCGGAATCTCCGAGCCGAACAGGTGGAAGGACAAGCGCGCCAGCAGGTCCGCGAGCATGAGGAACGCGGCGCCACCCAACGCGGACATCGGAATCAGCAGCCGCTGGTCCGGTCCGAACGCGAGCCGCAACAGGTGCGGCACGATGAGTCCCACGAAGCCAATGAGCCCCGTGAGCGCCACGGCCCCCGCGACGCTCGCGCTGGAGGCCAGGAGCAGCCAGCGGCGCGTGGCGACCACGGGCACGCCCAGCGTGGCCGCGTCATCGTCGCCCAGACCTAGCAGGTTGAGTCGTCCGGCCAGTGCCCACATCACCGCGATGGCACCCACCTGGAGCAAGGCGGCGAACACCAGCGTGGCGCCGCGCTCGTAGCCCAGCGAACCCGCCAGCCAGAAGAGGATGGCGCCCAGTCGGTTCGGGTCCGACAGCGTCTTCACCAGCGTGATGGCGGCGGACGCGAAGGCATTGAAGACGACCCCGGTGAGCAGGGCCGCGTAGGGCGCGCGGGCCGCGTGGCCGCTGCTGGAGGCGAGCACGAAGAGGATGGCGGCGCCCGCGCCCAGGAACGCGAAGACGGACGGCGCGGACAGCCGGACCAGCGCCTCGCCCACGCCCGGCGTCATCACGCCCACGGTGGACAGTCCGAACGCGAGCGCCAGCGTGGCACCCAGCGCGGCCCCACCGGACACGCCCAGCACGAACGGATCCGCCAGCGGATTGCGCAGCAACCCTTGCAACGTGGTGCCCGAGGCGGCGAGGCCCGCGCCCACGATGGCGCCGAGCAGCGCGCGCGGCAGGCGCAGCGAGGAGAAGATGACCGCGTCCGTGGAGCGAGGGTCGGTCAGCGCGGCGAGCAGGGAGATGGGCTGCTCTCCGAAGCGCACCGCCACCGCGAACGCGCTCAGCGCCAGCAGCGCGAAGCCGAGCAGCAAGCCCACGAGCCGCGCGGGATGGAACATGGGCCCCAAGCCCGAGCGCCCGCTCACGCGAGGCCCCCGTCACGCGATGCGCCCGCTCCTCGGACCTGGGCGATGCGGAAGACGTGGCGACGACGAACCATGGCGGGAACTCCGGGAGCGGCGACGGCAGGCATCTACCCCGGCCGCCGCCGCTCCGAAAGTCCCTCGCCGTCCTGCTAGCGCAGCCCGTGGTGGGCCTGGAGTCGGGACACCACCCGCTCCAGCATCTGCGCGTCGCGCGCGAGACAGGCCGCCACGAGCCAGACGTCACCCTGCTCGCTCACGACCTGCTTGATGTCGTTCGTCACGAGCAGCGGCTCTTCCGCCACCACTTCTTCGTAGCAGTCGAGCCCCTCGGGCGCCGAGGCCGGCGATGCGAGCGCCAGCTTCAGCAGCAGCGCCGCGAGGTTGACGAGGCCATCGCGCGTGCCCAGCACCATGGTCTCATCCGGAGGTCCTCCCGCGTGGAGGACGCACCGCGCTTCGCGGTCCTGGACTCCCTCGGCCAACAACGCGAGCGCCTGGGTCAGCTTGCGTGCCTGCGTCTGACTATCCCGGTCCACTGTTCACCCATCCTGTCTTGGGATTTCCATTGTCATCCAGGATGCGGACCTGGTGCTTCTTGTATTCGCCCTTGGGGCCCTGGACCGTGTTCAACCGGTGCTCGTGGGGCACCTTGTTGAGGTTGTACTTCACGCCGTTGATCTCCACCTTGTGCGGCGCCTCCTGGCCGTAGTCCTCGCGCGTGAACGTGTTGCCCGCCTCGTCGTAGTAGGTCACTCGGCGGTTGCCATTGGGATACGTCGTCTCCCAGACGGAGTTGGGCGTCCAGCGCTCCGGCGCGGCGTTGGGTCCCTGGTAGTGCGTGGTGGTGTTCTGCGCGGGTTGATTGCCGCCCTGCGCGTAGAACCGAGGCCCCAGCTCCTGCTCGTTGGTGGCGATGCTGTTGCTGGGCCAGAGCACCACGAGCACACCACCCACCGCCGCGCCTCCCGCGCGGACCGCGTTGAGGATGGCGCCTCCCACCACGCGCCACGTGGACGGCGGAGCCTCCAGCAGCGGCGGCGCGGGCACCGGCGGCGTGACAGGCACCGGCGGCTGCCACGACGGCATCTGCATGGGCAGACGGAACGGGACCGGCTCCGTGATGGGCAGCCCGCCGCCCGGCGGAGGCGGAGGCGGCTGCCACGACGGCACGAAGGGCAGCTCCTGGCGACCATCCGGGTCCCAGAACAGCACGGGGTTCTGCCGCACGTACTGGTACGGGTGCAGGCTCCACGGGGCATCGAGGAACTTGGGGTCCGGCGCCTTCGCCAGCGAGTCCGGCGTCAGCCAGCGACCTGTCTCAGGCGCCATCCAGCGCGCGCCGTGGTCGCTCCAGCCCGTGTTCCAGTCGGTGCGCTTGTTGAGCGTGTTGAGCGGCTCGGCGTGATGGTCGATGGCCCCCACCGCGGCGCCACCGCCCACCAGCTCGCGGTACGCATCCACGGACGCGCCGAAGGGCTCGTAGCGCCGCTCCTCGAACACGCTGCCATCCGCGCGGGTGATGAGCGCGGGACCGGCCGCGATGCCGCCGTGGAAGTACAGCGTCGCTGTGGAGTCGAGCACCGCCTGTCGCTGCGCGGACAAGCCCGCCGCCTGGAGCCCAGGCCCACACGCGGAGCCCAACAGCGCCACCGCGACCGAGCCCGCCATCGCGCGCACCCAACCTGGCCGCGCCGTCGTACGCCACCGCAGCGCCGCCAGGTACACCAGCCCCAGCGCCGCCACCACCAACCCCGAGAAGAGCCGGCCCACGGCCACGTCCTGCGAGACACCCGAAGCCGAGCCCATGCCGGGCCGCAGCGCGAGCGCCCCACCCGACACCGGCACGGACTGATTCAGCCGCGCCAGCACCCGGTCACCCAGCCGCACGTAGCGCTCGCGATGGTCCATCGCGCGCTGGCTGAGCTGCGGCGAGAACGAGTACTCCGGCAGTCCATCCGGGCCCTGCGTGAAGACGCGCTGCCCGTCATGGCCATAGGCGTGGTCCACGAACGTGGGCGTAGCGCCCGGCAGCGTCACGCGCGTGAGCTGATCCAACCCGTTGTACTGCATGAGCCGGCCGCCCTGGCTCACGAGCCGGCCCGCCGCGTCGTAGTCCATCAGCACGTCGCCCGAGGCCGTCGCCACGCGCGTCAACTGACGCGGGCCGAAGCCGCGCTCGCCGTAGTGGTGCGTCCCCGCCAGGATGCCCAGGGACTGAGGCCCCTGCGCCTGACGCTGCACCATGTTCTGGAGCCCGTCGTACTGGTAGCTGAACCGATACGAGGCCGGGCCCTGCGCCAGCGTGCCGTCCGGCTGCTTCACCGCGCCCAGCACCATGTCCGTGAGGCGCGCCGCCGAGTCATACGTGAACGTGGCCGAGTGGTTGAGGCCCACGCCGTCCGCGTCCTCCACCGTGCGAGGCGCACCGTAGGCCGTGCGCGTGAGCGTCACGTCGTAGAGCGCCACGCCCGTGGAGCGCAGCGTCTGGATGCGCTGGGCCAGGCCGAGCGCATCGCGCGTGTAGAGCTGGCGCACGCCATTGCCATACGTCTCGTCCAGCACGCGGCCCGCCGCGTCCAACTGCGTGGCCTGCCAGAACGTGCCCACGCGCGTGGGCCGGCCGATGGCGTCATACGTCGTGTCGACCGGAACGCCATCCACCACCGAGGACAGCACCAGCCCGGAGGGGCTGAACACGGTGGACTCGTCCGCCCACACCCCGTCGACGGAGCGCGACTGGTGCTCGTTGTTGCCATACACGTCGTAGCGGTAGTGCACCTCGCCGCGCGGCTCCGTCACCCAGGCGAGCCGCCCCGGGACGTAGCCCGTGGAGGTGCCGTCCTTCGCGACGTCGTAATGGAAGTCGAACCCGGAGCCGTCCTCACCCTGAGCGCGGGTGAGGCGCCCCAGCAGGTCATAGAAGAACTGCCGCGTCTGCCCCGCCGCGTTGGTGTGGTGCGTGAGCCAGCCGAAGTCGTTGTAGCGCAGCGTGCGCGGACCCACGTCCGGGTCCTGCGCGGACACCATCCGTCCCAGCGTGTCGTAGCTGAAGGAATGCGTGGCCAGTCCGCCCTGCAAGGCCAGCGAGCGGATGCGGCCCGCGGCGTCGTAGCTCGCGTCCACGGACTCCAGCGTCGAGCCCACCTGGCGCTGCGTGCGCAGGATGCGCCCCAGGCCATCCATGCGCGTGGTGACGGGCGTGAGGTCCGTCTCGGATTGCGTGGTCTCGAAGGCCTGGTACGTCAGCGTGCGGACGTCGCCCGTGGGCAGCGTCTGGGTCACCATGCGGCCCAGCGCGTCGTACGCGATGCCCTGCCCCACCGCGCCCACCGGCCGCGACACGGGCAGCGCGCCGTCCACATAGACAGGCTCCGCCGCGTACACCACCCGGCCGCGTGCGTCGCGCTCGAGCCAATCGCTCACCGCCCACCGGCCCTGCGTCAGCCGCTGCGCCGAGTACAGCCGCTCACCCGCGCCGTTGGAGACCGCCACGCTCTGCCGCCACGGGCCGCCGTCCACCCACGCACCGGTCCAGCTCCCCGCCAGCGCGCTCGGCGCCCCGTCGAAGTCATACGTGAAGGTCTTCGGCTGCGGCGCGCTCCAATCATAGACATAGCGAAGGTGGGGCTGAGCGCCCGCCCGAGCCATGGTCGTCGGGCGTCCGAGCGTGTCGTACGTCACCTCCGTCACGATGCCGTCCGGCGACGTCAGCCGGCGCGGCTGGCCGAGCACGTTGTCCCACTCCATGGCCCACGTGAGGGTGCGCCCCACCGCGGGCGAGGTGCTCTCCGACACGGGATACAGGTGGTTGGCGTCATACGTCAGCGTGCGCCAGCTCCCCTTCGAGTACATCCGCGTGGGGTTGTCCCACGCGTCGTACTCGGTGGCGGACTCCAGCACCCAGCGCGGGCTCACCGCGTCCGCCAGCCAGGCGCGCGTCTCGCGCATCAGCCGCCCGGCCTGACACGCGGCGGGGTCCGTCCAGGTGAACACCTGCGTGGCGTCGCCGTAGAACATGCGGCGCTGCGAGACGAGCGTGCCGTCTCCCTCGCGCAGCGTCTCCTCGCACACCACGTCCTGAATCCAGGCGGTGTCGTCGCTGGCGTACACGCGCTGCATCGTGCGCTCGTCGCCCGTGACATCCAGCCGGCCCAGGTCTCGCTGCTCGATGGCCCGGACGCGCGCGTCATAGGCATACGTGGTCAGCGTCTCGATGGGCGTCGTGAGCCCGTCATGGTGCAGCGTCCGCGTCTCCACGAGCGCGGCCTTGCGCAGCCACGGGATGTCCGGCAGGCCCTGCACCGGTCGCGCCTCGTAGGTGGACGTCTGCACGCGGAACAGCCGCCCTGTGCCGTCCTGCGTCCGCACCTCCAACGGCATGCCGCGCAGCACGCGCAAGCCACCCAAACCTGGATGGAAGCGCGTCTCTTCGTACAGCGTGTCCGCGGCGGTGGCGCCCAGCGTCCGCACGCCGCCCACGAGGAAGCCACCAAAGCGGCGCTCCTCCGCGTCCCAGAAGCCATCGCGCACCGTGTACTCGATGTTGCGCGTGGGGCTGCCCGCGCCGGGGACCACGCTCAGGGTCACCGGCACCGGGATGGACATGGGCAACAGGCGCGTCCACGGCTGGCCCGCGCCGCTCGCCAGCACGGCGAGCTTCGCGCTGCCCTCGTAAGACACCGCCACCGACTTGCCGAGCCCGTTGGTGATTCCCGTCAGCATGCCCGCCGACGTGGCGCCCGCCATGTCCAGCAGCCACATGCCGTCCGGCGCGCTCCAGACCACGTCCTCGCTGCCGTTGCCGTTGAGGTCCGCCGTCGCGACGATGACGGACGCGCCGTCCGCCGCGGGCCGGGCCACGTCTCGCGCGGTGGTGCTGAAGCCGCCCTGCGCCAGCCCCGCGTACCAGGAGAGGTTCGCCCCAGACAGGCGCACCACATCCATGATGCCGTCGCGGTTCAGGTCACACAGCCGCAGGCTGCCCAGGTCCAGCACCGTGTCCGACCAGGGATAGGCATACGTCACGCCCGCGGCGAACGTGCCGTCCCCCTTGCCTTGGTAGACCGTCACGGACGTGCTGCCCAGTTGCACCACGTCCGCCAGCCCGTCGCCGTTCACCTCGTGGAGCCGCGCGTTGGGGCCCGGCATGAGCCGGAAGCCATCCACCGCGGGCTTCGTCTGCCAGGCGCCCAGCCCGTTGGGACCGTTCCACTTGATGCTCAGCGTCTCCGCGCCGGTGCGCAGCAGGTCCACCCGGCCGTCACCGTTGAAGTCCGCGATGAACAGCCCCGGGTCCATCAAGGTCAGACCCTCGGTGCCCAGCCAGCGCCCCACGGGCTGGAAGGTGTCTCCCTCCAGTCGCAGGAGCTGCCAGCCATCCTGCGACGGCATCACCAGCTCCGGCCGCACGTCGCCGTCGGTGTCCACCAGTCGCACGCTGTTGAGCACCGCGCCGCTCGCGCCGAGCAACGGACGCTCCGGCCCGAACGACGTGCCCGCGCCCTTGCGCCAGGACTGCACTCCCTGGTCCAGGCGCAACAGGTCGCTCATGCCGTCGCCATCCACATCCATGACGCTGACGCCGGCCTGATTGAGCACCCACCCGCCCGACGCCTCCACCTGCGTCACCTGCGCGGTGGCGGCCTTGGCGGCGTACTGCAACGTCAGCTCGGGCAGCGCGTCCACGCGGCCACGGCCCAGCTGCTTCACCTTCGCCAGACGCGAGATGGCGAAGCTGGTGTCATAGGTGAGCTGATAGACGCGCAGCGCCTCGCCGAACGCGTTGACGCGCACCTCGGACAGCCGGCGCCCGGTCTCCACCTTGAAGCCCGTGCGCCAGGACACCGCGCGGTCCGCGCGCGCCACGTACACCAGGTCCGCGCTGTAGGCGGCCGAGGGCCCCCACGCGATGCGCGACAGGTACACCTGGTTGGCGTCCTTCATGTACGTCAACTGCAAGGACGCGCCCGTCGGATGGACGACCTCCTCGAGGTACCAGGAGGCCACGCGCGTGCCCTCCTCCATCCGCGCCCCGGCCGTGAGTCCCAGCCGGTAGCGCACGCCCGCCCCGTCGGTGACGACGAAGCCGGCGCCATCGCGCGCCACCTTCACGGACTGGCCTTGACCCTCCAGCCGCCAGGACACGCCGTCTGGCAGGGCCACGAGCTGTCCGCCCCCGCCAATGCCAACCAACTCCAGCTCATCCGCCGCGCCGTAGGAGGGCACGCCCTGGCGCAGGCTCCGACGGATGGCCGCCGAAGACAGCGCCCAGCCGATGCCCACCGGGCCGTTGCCCAGGTCGCCCGAGTACGACAGCCCCAGGGCGGGCGCGAGTCCTCCCGTCCCCTTCGGCAACTCGAAGGGCAGCTCGTAGGACACCTGCGAGCTGAAGACATTCACCTGCGGCGTGTCCACCAACCCTCGGACCGAGCCCGGTCCATCTGGCAATTTCAAGGTCTGGGCATTCACGGCGCCGGACAGCGGTGTTCCCGCCGCTCCGGCGCGCGTGGACGCCAGCGCCAATAACAAACCTGCAATGGCAGCTCTCATGGATGTCTCCTCGACCGGCCCCTAGTTCTTGGCGACGGACAGCACTTCGAAGCGCAGGTACACGTCGTTCACCTTCTCCAGCGGGAAGCCGTTCTGGAGCAGCGCCTTCCACGGGAAGATGAGTTCGTATTCGCCGTACAGCCCTCGTCCCTTCAGCTCGAAGCTCGACTGCGCGATGCTCCCGCCTTCCTTGAAGTCGGCCAGGTGGGTGTCATCGAGATAGGCATTGATGTCGGCGGGGGTGAACTGATTCTCCTCGCCCACGCCGTTGACTCCCACCGAGCCCAATCGCAGCGACGGCCGGGCCGCCCGCGTCTGGAAGTCGTCGGAGGAGGTCTCCGCCGAGCACCAGTGACTCTGGAAGGTGTTGCGCTTGCGCAGCCGCAAGGGGATGGGATTGAGGGAGTTCCAACCGCCCGAGAGGTTGTCCGCCGACAGGAAAACCGCCACGCCCCACATGCGCTCCGCGCACCGGTCCGGGAACCCGGGCGGCTCGTGCGGCATCACGAAGCGCACGCCCTGCCCAAGGTAGCTGCCCTTCTGGTCGTAGATGGCGCTCTCCGGCGCGAGCAGCCGGTGCTTGAGCCGCGTGCGCGCATCCCACGCGCGCTCGCCCTCCGGCGCGGACAGCCGGTCCTTCATGCCCAGCAACTGGTCGCGCAGGCGCAGCACGTAGTAGTGCTTCTCCACCAGCCGCCCATCCAGCGTCTGGTCCAGGTGCACCTTGTCGAGCAGCGACAGCGCGCTGGTGAGCTGATCCGGCCCCGAGGCGGCGGCGATCTGCTGGCGCACGCCCTGGCTCTGCTGCGTCTCGTACTCCAGCGACAGCGCCAGCAGGTACGCCACGCGCTTGGCCCAGGTGAAGGCCGCGCGGGCCTGGAGGATCTCCTGGTCCAACCAGAAGGTGTGCGTGAAGCCCGGCACCTGCCGCGCCTCTTCCTGGGCCACCACGGCCCAGCCCTCGCCCAGACGCTGGCGCACGGTGCGCTCCAGGTTCTGGAGCGTCATCAGCGCCGACTGCGTGTCCGTCACCGCGCGCTCCACCTGAAGCGCCGCGGTGCGCATGCCCACCAGGTGGAGCTTCGCCGCGTCGAAGCACTCCATCAGCCGGACCTGGCCCTCCCACTGCTGCACCGCGAGGGCATACGCCTGCTCCTCGCGCTGGATGTCCGCCTCCAGCGCCAGCGAGCGGTCCTTCTCCGCGCCGCCGAAGATGCCGGACACCAGCCCCGCCACCGCGCTCACGCCCTGGATGACGTTGCCCGTGTAGATGGCCACGCCGAGCCCCACCGCGTTGGTCACCATGCTGCCCGCGGTCTCCACGCCGTTGATGTTCCGGTCCGCGTTGGACTTGGCGTTGATGAGGCCCGTCATCCGCTCGCGGTGACTCGTCTCCATGAGGTCGCGCTCCGCCTGGCTCGCCGCCAGGGATTGGCAGTGGGCGTCCGCCAGGTCGAACTTCTCCTGGTAGTCATTCATGGACGAGCGCGCCACGGCGAGGCTCTGGCGCGCGGCCAGGAGGCCGAGCATCGCGGCGCCCATGTCGCCTCGGTAGCAGCTCTTGTCCAGGCCCGTGCCCACGCTGTCCGCGGTGGGCAGCGGCGCGGCGGCACCGAGCCGGGTGACACACAGGTTCTGCGCCTGACCGAGGATGCCGGGCGGCACGTCCTGCATCTGCTGCCCATTGAGGGGCAGGACGAACAGGTCCGAGACGGGCATGACATCCACGCCCCCCACGCGCACGCACCGACCGCCGCCACTGGCGCACGGCTGGATATCCGCGGAGGCATAGGCCGCCGCGGCCGTGGCCTGATTCCCAGGCAGCGTGGCGAACGGGAGCAGCTCGCTCCAGGTGCAGAGCGTGAAGCGCGCCTGGGCCTGCGTCACGGCGTCATACAGCGCCTGCGTGCCCACGTGGCAGACGGGGTTCGCCGTGTCCACGAAGCAGCTCTCCGCGCGGCGCGCCGGCTCACCGAACAGCAGCGGCGCCTTCACCGGGTCGAACCGGTCCAACATCTCCGAGGCCTGCCCCGAATCAAAGCCACACAGCTCCACGAGGGGGCGCCCGTACTCGCGCTTCAGCTCGAAGACGCGGCGGTTGTGCTCCTCCGTGCTCATGAGGTTCTGCACCTGGTTCGTCTTGAGCTGGAGCCACGCCGAGCGAGCCTCGCCGCGCTCGCGCACGGTGTTCTGCATCTCCACCTCCACCCGGCTGAGCAGGTACGAGGATGAGCCGAAGAACTTGGCCGTCGCGTCCTCCGCCCCCGAGGGGATGATGGCGCCGAAGTACAGCGGCGCCTCGTCCTCCGGCAGGCCATACGGATGACAGGAGTTGAGCGCGCGGACCTTCTCGTAGGCCTGCTGTCGCACCCGCGCCAGCTCGCTGCGCGCCGAGTTCCAACGGGCCGTCCACATCAGCTCGCCCTGCGGAGCGCACTGCGCCAGCTCGCGGTCGCGCGCCGCCGCCGCGAAGGCCTCCAGCGCCAGCGCGTAGCGAAGCGTCCGACCAAAGCGCGTGAGCTCCTGGTCGCGCCGCGCGCCAGGAGACGCGGGCGTGCACGCGGCCACCGTCTCGCGCTCCACCTGCTCCATGTCCGCCACCAACAAGCGCAGGTGCGCGGTGAGGCCCTCCAGCAGCGTCACCGGGAAGCCGATGGCCTGCGGATGGGAGGCGCGATTCTGCGGGTGCGGCGCGAGGTCCTGCGACTGCGGTCCCAGGTAGTCCAGGGGCTGCGCCATCACCGTGGCCAGCTCCGCGTCGGTGAGCGGATAATCCCAGACACCCATGCGGTTGGTGGTGGGGCCGGACACGGAGCCGCCCGGCGTGGACTTCAGGAGGAAGTGCTCATAGGCGAAGGTGCGCAGCTCGGGCACCGGCGGAGTCCCGCCCGTGGTGAGCGTCTGGACGCCGTCTCGTTCCCGCAGCGCCATGCGCAGCGCGGGCTGGGCCGCCGTGAGCGGCGTCCCACCCGTCCAAAGCCAGACATTGGTGCTCGTGCCCACCTTCGCCGCGGTCTGGAGACCCCAGCTCGCGGTGCCCGCCGAGGACTGCCAGCACTGCGGAATCAACCGGCGCTTGCCCGGCAGCGCGCCATCGGCCGTGTACGCCAGCGAGCCCAGGTACGTCGTGGTGCTGGAGGGGCAGGAGCCATAGGCGTCCGCCGAGTCGAAGACGAAGGTCATGTCCCCGCGCCGCCAGTTGGCGTTGCCGCCGCGCGTGGCGATGGACGCGCCCTGCCACGTCCAGGACGTCACCGGCTTCTGGGGCACGCGGTAGTCGGGGTTCAGCATGCCGCAGGTGCGCGTGGCGTCCTGGCCCGGCAGGAGCGGCGCATAAGCGCTGTCGAGCAGCAGGTCCCACCCGCGCTCCATGCGGTCCATGGCGCTGGTGAGCGTGGGCCAGTCCGGGCGGTACGTGACTCCGTCCACGAAGTCCGCCACGTCATGCTGGCGCACCACCTCCTGCGCGATGAAGGAATGCACGCCCACCCACTCCTGGAGCAGGCGCCAGGAGAGCTTCTGGTCTCGGCTGTTGGCCTGACGCGAGCTCAGGTGCAGAGCGCCAAAGAGGCGCGCCAGGCTCAGGCAGCGCGCGGGCGTCTTCTGCGTGAACGTCGGGTCCGTCTTCAGCGAGCGGGTGGACTTCAACCGCTCGGTCAGCCACGCCTCCTCGGTGACGGTCCCCATCGCGGTGGGCAGGGCGTCCAGGTTGGCCAGACACTCGGTCAACAGCTCCTCGCTGTTGAACAGCTCCGGGTTCGCTTCGCCGTTGGGCGCGTAGCGGTCGCGCTGCGTGAAGAACTCGGACACGTAGGGCGGCGCGTTGTTGGCGCACTTCAGGTCGCCGGACAGAGGCAGCACGCTGGCACCGAAGCCCGCGTGCTCCAGCGGATCCGCCGCGCTGCCCTGGTTGCACACCAGGCCCTGCGCGAGCTGCCACGGCATCAAGCCCCAGCGAGACTGGAGCGTGTCCAGCCGCGCGTTGCCGTCGTCATCCCACGCCTTGCGCTTCGCGTGCGTGATGGCATTGCTCGCCGAGGTGGCGGACGTCACCGTCTCCCACGGCCTCGTGCCCGCCACGCACACGCCCGCGCTCCCCAACCCCGCCTCACAGGAGTAGCCCGTGGCGCACGAGCCCACCGTGGGGCACGCCTGGGGAACCACACCCTCCACGCGCAGCAGCGTGAAGCGGGCCATCAGCCCCGCCCCCGAGTCCGCCCCGCCGCCACTCACCGGCACCGGCAGCGACACATTGAACTGACCCGACAGGCGCACGTCCGCCAGCGGGTTGCCCTCGAAGAAGCCCGCCACCTCGGCCGTCATGCCGGCCGTGCCACCGTCCGCCAGCGGCAGCCACGCGGACACGTACTTGGGCGAGCCCGTGCGGCCCAGCTTCAGCCGGCCGGACGGAGACAGCGTGCGCGACTCATCGAAGAGGAACAGCGAGTTCGCGTCCGCCCAGCCTCGCACCGGCAGGCGAACCTTCTGCGCGTCATCCGCGCCAACCTCCAGCGTGACGTTGCCGGAGAACTCGCGCACGGTGCCGGTGGAGCCCAGCGCCTCGGGCACCGAGGCCACCACGCGCACGCGACGGTTGGACGCCGACTCGGAGGTCACCACCACCTCCCAGTCCGGCACGCCGCCGTCGCCCAGGCTCGCGGCCACGCCCGTGCGCGGACGCGTCCAGATGGGCTGCGTGCCCAGGTACTCGCCATTGCGCTGCGAGAAGGTGAAGGCGCCCAGCGTGCACTCGCTGGCGAAGGGCGCACCCTGGTCCGGCGCGCCGCACGCGACCTCCATGTCCTGCCCCGCCTCGATGCTCACCACCGCGTTCTGCGCCGTCGAGGGCAGCGTGCCGCCGTCCAACGACACCGAGCGCACCGTCACCTGGAGCGGCTGCGCCTGCCAGACGCCGCCCGACGTGGGCGGCTGGAACTGGAGATACGCGGGCGACGCGGACAGGCGCGGCAGCACCGTGGAGACGCCCACCGGCGTCGAGCCCGGGCACCGTCCCGAGCAATCACAGACAGCGCCCCCGGCGCACTCCGTCCCCGGCGGTCCCGCCTCCAGACACGTCCAGTCGCACGCGCCCTTGGCCCGGTCACAGTGCGAGCCCCAGGGACAGTCCTCATCCAGGAGACAGGCGCGCTCGTGGCCCGGCTGCTTCAGCTCCTCCAGCAGCGTGTTGCTGCGGTCGTAGCAGGTGTCCTCCAGGCGGGATTGCAGCACCGCCACCTCGGGCTCCGCGGACTCCAGTCCGCCGTCTCCGCCGTTGTTGCAGGCCCATACACAGACGAGCAGCAGCGCGCTCGCGACCCTCCACGACAATGATTTCCACATACACGTCTCCCATCCGTGGCGGCACGCCGCGCACGGCCCTGGAGTCAGGAGTTGAGGGGTGAGGAAGCACGCGAGACGCGGACGGGCACGACTCGGTGCCATGCCCATCCACGTCTCGCGAAGTCATGAGGGGCAGTCCGGCCCCTCGGCGGGATTACTGAGCCAGCGACGAGGCGGCGTGCGGCGCGGCCGACAGCGCATTCACCGCTTGCTGATACGAATTCGTGAAGCGAACCCCGGGCTGAGCCCCGTGGTAGATGTACTGGCTCACCTTGTCGTGCCAGGACTGCTGCTGCGCCTGGAGCGCGTTGTAGGTCGCCGCGCTCAAGGTCGGCGTCGCGGCCAGCGCGGCGGCCAGGGCCTTCTGGTCCAACCCCAGCATCATCGTGTTGTACTCCAGCTCATACGCCGTGGCCTGCTGCTCACCGCACACGTCGAAGAGCGTCCCGATGCCCATCGCCAGGTTCTCGCACGTGGTGCGCTTCGTGGCGGCCAGCGCGGCGGACGTGTGCGGCAGGGACATCCGCTGACACAGGCTCAGGTCCAGGTCGAGCCCGGGCAGGATGGCCTGGACGCTCGCGTCGCCGGTGCACGCGGCGGACAGCCGGGGCGGCGTCCACCGGTTGCCGCAGACGACGCCCGAGGTGAACCCGTAGTTGTCGAAGTACTCGCCGAGGAAGCCCGGTTCGCCCGCGGAAGTCGTCACCCGCGTCGAGGGAATGAATTCCCGAGGCAGGCTGGGGCTCTCCCACCACAGCATGGCGCCGGCCTGCGAGTGCCAGTCCTCCAGCTCGACCTTGATGTCATACGTCTGCCCCGCCACCAGCGCCTTCTGCCCGCTGTGCACCAGCACGGTGCGCGGCCCTGAAGGACCGGACAGCGTCTGGAAGGTGATGCCCGCCGCGGCCGTGTCGAGCACCAGAGAGCCGCCCACCCAGACGCGGATGCCGTCATCGGACTCCGTGCGGAAGGTGTACGTCTCGGAGAACTGCGGCGTCAGGCGACCCGTCCAGCGCACCGAGAAGTAGTCGGGGCGAACCTTCGGATCCGGGCGGTTGAGGTACCACCAGAAGTTGATGGTGGGGTCCACGCGCACGGCGTTCTTCTCGTACTCGGGCCGCGTGCGGTAGTAGCCCTCGACCTCCTGGCGCTGCGCCGGGGTGAGCAGGTCCCCGCGCAGCTCATACAGACGCTTCATCGCGCCGATGATGAGGTGACGGAAGGTGTCATCCTCGTAGCCCCCGGCCACCGCCGCCGACACACCCGTGGCCAGCTCCTGCTGGAGCGCCGTGTATTTGGCCTGGGCCTGCGCCGCCGTCGTGTCAGGCATTTCGTCCCGCGTGGTGCAGCGCGGCGAGCCCGAGTCGATGAGGCTCGCGTCGCGAATCTCCGCCGCCGCGTCCTCCTGCTTGAGCGAGCCCAGCGTCAGCAGGGGCCGCGAGTAGCGCAGGGTCGGCAGCAACAAGGGATGGCGCGGGTTCACCGTGTTCGTCACGCCGCAGAGGGACGCGTCCGCCTTCTGCTTCCACTGGGACACGACGTTGTTGAACGTCAGCGTGCAATTGAAGGTGAACGTGCGCTCCTGATAGTTCCCCGTCTGCACCCACGCGCTGTACACCGTGGGCGTCTCGGAGAGCTGCGTCGTCACGGGCCGCGACGGGTCCTGGAAGTTGTCGCGATACCACTGCAGCTTCTGCTGCTCCATGTCCCACTGGAAGTCAGCGCACTGCCGATACTGTTGATTGAAATCCGTGTCTCCATCCCAACCACAGCCATAGCCGGGCCAACAGCCATACTGCGCCCATTCCTTGCCACTGATGGTGGTGTAGTAAGGATCTTGCCGGAACGTCTCCCCGCCAAACGCCTTGTTGCGGCACGTGTTGGGCACGGGCTCGACCTGATACGTCGCGCCCCCCTGGCACTGCGGCCCCGCGGCAGGGTCACACGGATAGCCTTGCCACGCGCTGTAGACCCAAGGCCCCGTGCAGAGACGTTGCTCGTTGGCCACGTTGGAAGCGCCATCCGTCAGCAGCGAGGGCGCGCGACAGCTCTGCGCCCACACCTCGGCCACGTGTCCCCCGCCCCCCACGAGCAATCCCAGTCCGAGCCCCGCTCGCGCAAGGCTCCGCCCTCTCAGCCACGACAGTGTCATCGCCACATCCCCCTCTGGCGCGGCCGTCCGGGGCCACGCGAATTTCCCAGCTTCCATACGAAGGCGTGTGGAAAGGCTGGCTCCGGGGGATGTGCATTTCCGAGAACTCGCGACACCCTCACGGAGGGTGTGGGTCCCCAGCTAAAAGACTCTCGTGCTAGTGGACGCCCGCGTCACGCGGTGCCGGCGCGGGGTGGAGCAGCAGGAACAGCTCCTCGAGCCCCCGCCCCAGCGAAGGCCCGGGCTGGAGGAGCGCCAGGGAAGGCACATCCACCCAGCGAGCCCCAGACAAGCCAGGCAGCGCGCGCAGCGTGTCCTTGCCCACGTCCACGTCCGCCGCGTCCACCACCACGTCGGGCCGCGCGGCGACGACTCGCTCCACGGAATACACGGGGTAGGCCGTCCCCGCGTCCGCCGCCACGTTGAGACCGCCCGCGTCCTGGAGCAGCTCGTTGGCGAACGAGCCGGGCCCGGCGACGACGAGCGGCTCGAAGCCATAGACAAACAGGACGCGCGGCGCGGGCTGCTTCTTCGCGGCCTCACGGATGCGAGCACGCGTGGCCTCGATGCGCACGACGAGCGCCTGTGCCTCCGAGTCCCGGCCCAGGGCCTTGCCCACGGCGCGCAGGGCCGCGAGCACGTCCGTCACGGTGTGCAGCGGCAGCACCAGCACGGGCACGCCCAGCTCCACCATCTTCTCCACGGGCCGCTGGTTGCCCGGCCCGGGCTGCACCAGCACGAGGTCCGGATGCAGCGCCACCACGGCCTCCACCGAGGGGTCCACGAAGCCGCCCACGCGCGGCAGCTTCGCCACCTCCTTGGACTCGTCGTAGCGCGACACGCCCACCAGCGACGCGCCCGCGCCCAGGCTCTGCACCATCTCCGTCAGGGACGGCACCAGCGTCACCACCCGCTTCACCTGCTTGGGCGGCGTCCCCAGGACATACGGCCCCGAGGCCGGCGCCCCCGCGTGGGCGGAGCTTGCAACCAGACACCCGATGAGCCCGCACAGCACGGCCAGGGAACGCGCGAACATGACGATGGAACTCCTCACGAAGGGATGGGGCCTCACGGCACGCGGCCGGGGATGGCCACCAGGTCGGTGACGTTGGACACGGGGCGGCGCGGGTCTCTCGGGCAGGCCTCGAGCGCGGGGCCCACCGCGCCGGGCGTGCTGAAGCCCCGTCGCTCCACCAGCGCGCCGTCCTTCACCTCCACCACATACACGCGCCCGCCGTTGACGTCCCCGAGGTACACCGCGTCGCCCGCCACCGCGAAGCGCCCCGCCACGGCCACCTGGCACTCGGGCGTCCCAGGGGTGCAGCCCGCGGACAAGGAATAGGTCGCCACGGGCGCATCGTCCTTCACCAGCACGAGGCCCGTGGCGCGCACGTCGTCCGCGCGATTGCCATTGCCCGTGTCGTAGCGCGCCTCGCCCAGACAGCTCACCACGAGCTGTCCACGCACGGGCTCCACATCGCCCGCGTTGAGGCAGTGCTCGGCCCCCAGGTCGATGGCGCGCACGCCACCGTCTGCCGGCTCGATGCGCGCGAGCATCCCTGGACCATTGGGACGATAGTCATTGGCGGGGTTCAGGTTGGTCAGCGCCACGTACACCGCGCCGTTCAGCGTCGTCGCCGAGTAGGGCAACGGCAGGCTGGTGCCACCGTCGAACGACTTCAGGTCCAGGCCCGTGAGCGGAATCGAATCGAGGAGCCGAGGATGCTCGGGGTCCACCACGTCCACCCGAGCCACCGCGTTGCCCTTCTTGAAGCCCGAGCCCGCCGTGCCGAACAGCGGGATGTAGAGCGTGTCCCCCACGCGGGTGATGCCCTGGGGACTGGTGTTGGCCCCCAGGCTGAGCTGCGTCACCGTGCGCAGGCCCAGCGACGTCCCTTCGCCCGAGCCCTCGCCGCGCAGCACCTGGAGCGTGTTGTTGATGGAGTCGACGACGTAGACGTAAGGCCACGCCACGAAGATGTCATTGGGGGACGTGGTGACGTTGCCCAGCGAGGAGCGCTGCGACACCTGTCCCAGGTCTCCCGCGGGCGCCTGGAGCAACTCGGAGTTGGTGGCATCCGCCGCGAGCAGGACGTCGCGATACGCGCCCAGGCTCTGCACTCCCGCGCCCAACTGCCGACGAGGTCCCAGCCGGTCCGTGCCCGCCTGGATGCCCACGACCTGCCCCAGGTTGTAGCAGGCCGCCACGACGTCATAGCCACAGACACCGGAGTGACACGACTGCGCATCCGGACACGCGCGACCACAGGCGCCACAGTTCGACACGTCCGTGAGCAGGCTCACGCAGGCACCACCACACCGCGACGTCCCCGCCGAGCACCCCACGCCGCAGCGCCCCGCCTCGCACACCTGCCCGGAAGGACAGGCATTGCCGCACGCGCCGCAGTTCGCGACGTCGCTCGCGACGGCCACGCACGTCTCGCCACAGCGCAGCGAGCCCTCGCGACAGGCGCACGCGCTGTCCTGACATACGGAGTTCGCGCCGCACACGGTGCCGCACGCGCCGCAGTGCTCTACGTCCGCGCGCAAATCCACACAGGCGTCGCCGCACACGGACAGGCCCGGGGTGCACACCGCGCCTTCCTTGGGACAGCCCGTCAGGAGGAGCACCGCCGCCAGGGACAGCCAGGGCGCCCACGGAAGCGACTCAGGGATTCGGGGCCTGCGGAGCATGGTTCACCTGGGAGGAAGGGGCCGCCGCGGGGCGGTCCAGCGCCACGCCCAGCGTCACGTAGGCGGCGCGGCCCGGCAGCGGGTAGCCACTGAAGTCAGACGTCTGCGCATCCAGCAGGTTCTTCAGCTCCACCGACACGGTGACATCCGGGTGCCGAAGGAACGTGCTGGACGCGCCCGCGCTCACCCACGTGCGCGAGGGCAACGTGAGCGAGCCGGTGCGATTGAAGAACTGCGCGGACTGATAGAGGACCTCCGCGCGGGCATTGAGCCACTCCGGTCCCGCGCGCACGCGCCCCATCCACTTGTGCCGAGGACGGTACGGCAGGTCCTTGTCGAGGAAGCGCGGATCATCGAAGCGGTTCTGCGTGCGCATCCACGTGTAGCTGCTGCTCGCGGTCAGCCAGGGCAACGGCCGGGCCTCGACCTCCAGTTCGGCGCCCCACACGCGGGCGGCGGCGAAGTTGTAGGGCTTGGCGAGCAGCGGCGGATACAGCTCATACGCGATGAGATTGTCATACAGCGCCACGAAGCCACCGGCCGAGGCGCTCCAGCCCTCATGGCTCCACGTCACAGCCGCGTCCGCGTAGAGGCCCCGCTCGGGCTTGAGCGAGGGATTGGGCAACAGCGTGCCCTGGCGGATGTACAGCTCCAGGAAGGACGGCGCGCGGTGAGACTGCCCCGCGTTCGCGCGCACGCCGAAGCCATGGCCCACGTCCAGGGATGCGCCCAGCTTCGGCGCCACCAGCCAGTACGGACCCACGCGCTCCAGTCGCAGCGAGGGCGCCACACCCAGCCGTCCGCCCCAGAGCAACAGCTCGTCCATGACCATGACGCTCGCGCGCCACCACGACGCCTCTTGGGTGTGCAGCGCCTCCGTCACCGCCTCACCCGAGCCCGCCACCGCGACGCTCAGCGCATGCACGTCGCCCAGGAGCTTGCGACCCTCCAGCTCCACGCCGCCCACGGTCTGGTGTTGCGCGCCGCCGTCCATGTCCGGCACGCCGCCCGTCACCTCGAGCCCCTCGCGCCGGAAGAAGCCGCGCGCGCTCAGCTCGCCCGCGTTCGCCAGGGGCCGCGCCCACCGCAGCCCAAGCGACACGCGTCCCAAATCCTGTCGCCCCGTGGTCTGCGGGTTCTGCACCGTGCCCGCGAGCCCGCGGTTCTCCAGCGCCAACTCAGCGAGTGCATCCACCTGAGCGCCGTCACGCAGGTCGCGCTGGTAGCGCAGCAGGGCACCACCCCCGCGAGCGTCATTGCGCGTGCGAACGTATTCCGTGAGCGGGTTGCCCTCCACGGCGGGCAGGTCATCCACGCGATAGCGGAAGTTCCCTTCCGAGCGCCCTCCGTGCACGAGCAGCATCACCTGTCCATCCAGCAGCGGACCGGTGGCGGCGAGCTGGCCGAGCACGGTGTCCCAGCTCCCGTACGTCACCTCGCCGCTGGCGCGCAGGGTTCCTTCGGGAGGACGCGTGACGATGCGGATGGCCCCGCCCAGACCGCCCGCGCCGTAGCGCGCACCGGCGCCGCCTCGCAGGACCTCGATGTGGTCCACCAGCGCGGCGGGCACGAGCGACAGGTCCGCCATGCCGCCCGCGCCGTTGAGGGGAATGCCATCCAGGAACACGAGCACGCCGTTCGACGACGCCCCGCGCACCACGATGCCCTTGCTCTGACCGAAGCCGCCCGTGTCCTGCACCGCGAGGCCCGCTCCACCCGACAGCAGCTCCGCGGTGTCGCGTGCTTCACCGTCGTGCGAGCGAGCGTCGATGACGGTGATGGCGCCCGTGGGGTCCCTGCGCCGAGCCGCATCCGGGGCCTCGCTCACGGGGGCCTTGCCGGTGACCTCGACGGTGGGGACGACGAAGACTTCGTCCGCGGTGGGGGACGCGGCGTCGGGCGGGCTCGCCTGCTGCTCGGCGGGGCGCTCCACCTCGGGGGTGGGCGCCTGGGCTCGCGCCATCCAGGAGAGGCTGAGCGCCAGGCACGCCACGGGCCTGACGAGATGAGTCCGCCGCATGCTCCGCCTTCCGCTCTCTCCATCGAAGAGAGAAGGCTGCCGGGTCGTTCCGATGAAGAACGCGACCGGACCCCTGGGCAGGTCTCCTGGCTCGTGAGCTCTGGGAGAGGCGCACACCGCGCCGGTCCAGAAGGGGACCTCTGCCTTCCCCCGGTGCATCCCGCAGCACGGTGGAGTGGCAACAGACCGAGGTTCCCGGCCCTGACCTCAGGGCAGCCCGTTCACAGTGGCGGGACCGCGCCGGATTCGCACCGGCTTCCCTCTTGAAAGCCCGACATGGGCACCCAAGGGCCCGCCCCTTCTAGGGGGTCCCCCCTCGTGCGTCAAGCGACCGCAGGTGGCGCGTCGGGAGTGAACACAGCGGGTTGCGAAGCACTGAACGCGAGCCCCCGACACGACCGCCAAGGTCGAGTCCGAATCACATCAGGCCCCAGCGCCAGAGTCCTCTCACGCGGCGAGATCCAAGCTGGAGCATCCGCGCCCGTCCTCGCGCGTGGATGGACATCGAGCCCGTGAACGGTCGCGCAGCGCGGCATCAGAGGGGACGTCCGCTGGCATGCGGACTGCTCTGGACGCGAGCGACCTCAGGCGGTCACGCCGAGCGAGGGACCCGCGCCGTGGTGGTGCGGGAATGCAGAACGAGGGGGCAGGGATGCTGACGGCGGGGAAGCGGTTGGCGGTGTTCTCCATCCGCGAGGGCAAGGGCGGGAGCATCTGGGTGAGGGCGGGGAGCGCGTTCGTGAACAAGGATGGCTCGCTGAACGTGCTGTTGGACGTGCTGCCGCTCGACGGGAAGTTGCACGTGAGGGAAGCGGCGGAGAAGCGGGACACGGCCACGGCGGGGGGCCGCTACACGAGCGAGCTGGGCCTGGAGTCATCGCCAGTGGGGGGACACTCGTGAAGTTCGGCTGGGTGGCCCTGCTGGGCTGGGCGCTGTTGGGGCCCGGGCTGGCCGAAGCCGCGAGGCAGCGAACGCAATACACAGGCGTGGTGAACCTGAACGAGGCGACCGCGAGCCAGTTGGACCTGTTGCCGGGCGTGGGAGAGAAAGCCGCGGAGCGAATCCTCGAACATCGGAAGAAGCGGCCCTTCGGACGCATCGAGGAGTTGGTGCGAGTGAAAGGCTTTGGAAAGAAGCGATTCCTCAAGCTGAAGGCACACCTGACGCTGACAGGCCCCACGACGATGAAGGTGGAGAAGGTCTCCGCGCCCGACGCGCCGGGAAAGGAGGCCACGCACCCGAAACCATGAACCCACTCTGAGGAAAGTCGCAGAAGGGCCGTCGAGCCGGAAGAACGGAGCGACGGCCCATTCTCCTTCACACGCTTCTCGGCGCTCAGAGCGTGTTGAGAGGGAGCGATGCGAGGTGGCGCGGCGAGTGCCAAACTGGGGCCCAACGCGGGGTATTTCGGCCGGCCCCTCCGCGAGGGGTGCGGGGTCTATCTCGTTCCACGGGCATCTCCGAGGCCCTCGTGACGACGACCTTCGGTCTGCTCGTCGCCATTCCCGCCGTGATGGCCTGCAACTCCTTGCAGCGCTGGGTGGACGCCTGCGCTGCCGCCATGGCCTCGCGCCCCCTGACGCATCGAGGGCCCAGGCCGTGGCAGCTACCCCGCGGACTTCTGGACCGGGACAGGACTTGGGAGCGTGAGAGGGGGAGGCCGTGTCTCGGTATTCGCCAGCCGCTCGAGAGGGCGGAGGAGCGACATGACGCCATGGCCCAATACGGGCAATGCCACGGAGGGCTGGAGAACCGCCTTCATCCCCGCGTGCAGGTGCAGTATCCGGTAGAACTGGCGATGGACGTGTGCGTCGGTCGACGTGCGCTCCATCAGCCGCAGGATGTACCAGTGCAGCAAGCCCAGCCCGAAGGCCCGCTTCCCGACGGCCTGCGGATACAGCAGGTCCATTGTCGTGCCCAACAGCCACGGGAGCCGGATGACTTCAGGGAGCTGCTTGCGGAAGCGCTGCGCCAGGCCCGATAGCTCGCCTCGTTCAGCCTGCTCGCGGAGGCAGGTATCCAGCAGCTCGGCGCCAAGCCCCGCCACCGACATGCCTTGCCCGTAGAGGGGGTTGAAGGCACACGCGGCGTCTCCCAGGACGACCAGCCCCTCGGGAAAGCGGGGCAGCTTCTCGTAGTGCCGCCACCGGCAGTCCTTCACCTTGTGCTGAGTTATGGGCCCTATCGGCGTGGCCTCTTTCAGGTAGTTGTAGAGGTCCGGACGCGTGAGTGAGCGCGCGTACTCGAGGAACCCCGCGTACTCGGTGGGCGCGTGCTCCCCGAAATAGCCATTGAGGGTGACGAGCCACCGGCCTCCTTCGACGTGTGAAATGAAACCCGCGCGCCAAGCCTTGGGAGGACTGGGATAGAGGAAGAGCGCCTTCCATTCCTTTTGGAAGTGGGGCGGCGGCTCGTGCAGGCACGTCGTGTAGGAAAGGTCCACGATGACCTGCTCTTCCTCCGGGCGCGCGTAGCCGATGGCTTCCAACCACTGAGGCATCCGCGAGCCCCG